>JAPLTR010000883.1 GCA_026398065.1 Verrucomicrobiota bacterium
GGCGCGGTTTGGCGAGCAGCGCGGGATCGTGAAGCTTCAGTTCGTGCAGCAGGTGCTTGTAGTCGTCGCGCGGGTCCCGCGCATCGGTGCCGGCCATGTCGATCAGGACTATCAGCAGGGCACAGCGCTCGATGTGGCGCAGGAAGCGGTGGCCGAGCCCGCGGTTTTCATGGGCGCCCTCGATCAGGCCGGGCACATCGGCCAGGAGCAGCCGCTGGTCGCCCTTCGCCTCGTCGGCATACTCGATGACCCCAATTTGCGGATGCAACGTGGTAAAGGGATACGCCGCGGTCTTCGGCCGCGCCTTGGTGATGCGGCCGGTCAGCGACGACTTGCCGGCATTCGGGAAGCCCACCAGGCCGACATCGGCGATGCTTTTCAACACCAGGCGGTACGAGCCAGACTCACCGGGCAGCCCGGCGTTGGCGCGCTTCGGGGCGCGGTTCGTCGAGGTCTTGAAGTGGGTGTTGCCCCAGCCGCCGTTGCCGCCCTTGCAGAGGACGACCCGCTGGCCGTCCTCGATGATTTCGGCCACGACCTTGTCGGTCGCGAGGTCGGTGACCACGGTGCCGAGGGGCATCCGCATCTCGCAGGGTTTGCCGTCGCGACCGTGGCAATCCGCGCCCTGCCCGTGCTCGCCGCGCTCGCCGGCCCAGTGCGGCTGAAACTTGTAGTCGACCAGATTGTTCGTGTTGACGTCGCCGATGAGCACGACGTCGCCCCCGCGGCCACCGTCGCCGCCGTTGGGTCCGCCCCAAGGTTCGTATTTCTCGCGGCGAAAACTGATACAACCGAGCCCGCCGTCACCGGCCGACAATTTTACTGTGCATTCATCAACAAACATGACCCCACCATGCAGAAGCTTTTGCGTTTGCCAAGGGTCTCGCTCAATCCCCCCGGTTTTGCACTTGAGCGGGCCGCCGCCACCCCGCCACCCTCCGCCCATGCGGCCGCTCCCTTTTCCTTCGGATTCCCGCCCCGCCCGATGAGCGATTCCGCCCCTGCCGCCGTCCCCGCCAAGGGCCGGCTCGACGCCCTGACGATCCTCCGCTTCGGCGCCGCCCTGTGGGTCATCAGTTTCCATCTGCAGGCCCGGGTGCGGCTGGAGGTCGCCCCGCTGCTGCATCGGTTCTTCGCCAACGGGGCCTATGCGATGACCCTCTTTTTCGTCCTTTCCGGGGCGGTGCTGGCCTACGGCTATCATCGGCTCCAGCCCAGGGCGGCGGACGTGATTGGATTCTATCAGGCACGTTTTGCGCGCATCTACGCGCCCTACGCGGTGCTCCATGTGATCGCCCTCATCTGGGCGTCACCGACCGGCGCCCATGACCTGACCTCGGTCGTCTACACCAACGTCCTTTCGGTGCTCGGCCTGCAGGCGTGGTTCGTCCCGTCGCTCGGCGGTAGCGCGAACTCCGGGACCTGGTCGATTTCCGCTGAATTTTTCTTCTACGCCCTGTTTCCGGCCCTGCTGCCCCTCATCGCTTGGTTGCGGGAACGGTGGGGCGCATTCCGGGTATGTGCCTACCTCTCCGCCCTGAGCGGCTTCATCGGGTTGGCGGACTATGTCTACGGCGGGGCCTTCATCTACTATATCCTGCCCGCCGCCCGGCTGCCGGAGTTCATGATCGGCGTCACCGTGGGCCTCGAACTCCTCTCCACCCCGCGCGGCTGGGCCGGCCGAGGGCTTTCCCTGGTCCTCGCCCTCGCGGTCGCGGCCGCCGCCGCGGTGAACCCGTCGGCGGACTACGGCCTGTGGATTCGGGCCAATTTCATCGTCGTGCCCGCCTTCGCCTGGCTCATCTACGAACTCGCCCGCTGGGACCAGCGCCGCGCCTCCGGCCGCCACCTCGCCGAGCGCGCGCTGATTTACCTCGGCGAAAGCTCCTACTGCCTCTTTCTGGCCCACATGCTGCCGATGCTCTTCCTCGATTCGCCGGCCTGCCGGCGATGGCTGCTGGCCCACTGGCAGGCCGGGACGCCGGCCTTCTGGGCCGCCATGTTCGCGTTTTCCCTGGTCGTCGCCATTCTCCTCCACGAACTCGTCGAAAAGCCCGCTCGCCGCTACCTCCTCCGCCGGTGGCAGCCGCGGCACCCGCCCGCCTGACGGCCCGGTCGCTTACCGGCGGTCGTTGTTCACCGACCGGTCGAGGCGTTCGTCCCGCCAGTCATAGCTGCGGATCAGCGCACGCTGCATCTCCTCCTTCAGTCGCTTGCTCCCGCCCTGGTCGCCGAGCGCTCGATAGGTCTCCACGGCCTCGCCGAACTTCGCCAGATGCTCCAGTCGACGTTTGTCCCGGAGCGCCTGTGACGCGTAGTTGGGCGCGGCCTCGGTCAGGGGATCGCCGCCCGGGAGCACCATGCCGGGAAACTGCTTTCGCAGGTAGGCCGCCTGCCCTTCCTTGGTGAGCATCTGAAACTCGCCCATGGTCGGGGCTTTTTTCTCCATGACGACCACCGGTGCGAGGATCACCGGCCGCTCACCGCCTTCCGCCGCCGCCGCCGCGTCCGGGGGCGGAGCCGGGGGCGGCGGCTTGAAGGCCGGCAGCCGGGCCCGGATCGCCTCCGAAATGTGCGACGACACCGCCGCGCCCGGGCGAACCGGCTTGGATCGAGTTTCCTCCGCACGGCCCAGCCAGGGCACGAGCAGCAACACCAGGAGACGTGGGGAACGACGCGGTTTCAACGGGGCCCGGGGGGCGGCCCGGTCCCGAGAAGACTCATCGCCGCCGCGCAGGTTCCCTGAATCTCACCCCGCCCAACTTAGAGGATGATCTTGATCCCCTTGCGGAGATAAGTCGGCACGTCGAGGTCCTGGCCGTCGAAGAGATTGCGGTCGGTCTTTTCGAAGTGCCCGCGCCGCTCGACCTCGCCAAACCCGAACTCGTCCTGGGCCGCCTTGGCGGCTTCGAGATTCCGGGCCTCGGCCGTGTCCGCACCGCGTCCCTTGGGGGTCGGCGGCAGCGCCTGCTCGGCCTTGCTGTCTGGATTCTGCACCA
>JAPLTR010000286.1 GCA_026398065.1 Verrucomicrobiota bacterium
TATCTCAAGACCGGGGTGGTGGCCGTGCGCACGAAGACGGGACCGATGTCGCCGGTGCACCTGAAGATTTCCTGGAAGGGCGAGGCGAAGCCGTTTGCCTGCGTGCAGTGTCACGCCAACCCGACCGGGCTCATCCGCATCGCGCCGTTGCAGGACCTGGCGGCGGCGCTGACGCTCGACGATATCCGCCGCGGGTACGTCGTGACGAACGGCAAGTTCAACGTCGAGGCGCGCGACTTCGCCGAGGAGAAACATTTCACCCTGCTGCCGGGAGAGATCCTCCTGGAAAAGCTCAACGCGCTGCCCCCCGCCGCGCGGTCCGAGCTGATGCATGAGATCACCGCCGGGGACTACACGACGCCGAGCTGCCCGAAGTGCGAGGCGAAGATGGCGCGGGCGGACGACGGCAACTGGCGCTGCGCCAAGTGTCAGACGATGATCCCGGTGACAATCGGGTAGGGGTTGCGTCCGACTTCAGCGGCGCCGGCTGCACCGGGATTGAAGGTGGACTTTCCGCCCGCCGCGAAAACGATTCAGGGCGTATGGACACCCTGAACAACCTGTTTGCGCAGAACAAGGCGTGGGCGGACGGCATTCGCCGCCGTGATCCGGATTTCTTCGAGAAACTTTCGCGGCAGCAGAACCCCGAGTACCTGTGGATCGGCTGTTCCGACAGCCGGGTGCCCGCCAACGAGATCATCGGCCTTCTGCCCGGCGAGGTGTTTGTCCATCGTAACATCGCCAACGTGGTCGTGCACACCGACCTGAACTGCCTTTCCGTGATCCAGTTCGCCGTCGATGTGCTCAAGGTGAAACACATCATGGTCGTCGGCCACTACGGCTGCGGCGGCGTGCGCTCGACGATCCGGTGCGAGCGCGTGGGGCTCGCCGACAACTGGCTGCGCCACGTGCAGGACGTGCGCGAAAAACACGAAGCCTGCCTCTGCAAGCTGCCGAGCGAGCACGCGCAGAGTGCGCGTCTCTGCGAACTGAACGTCGTCGAGCAGGTGTCGAACGTCTGCCAGACCTCGATCGTGCGCGACGCGTGGCTGCGGAAGCAGGATCTCACCATCCACGGCTGGATCTACGGGCTGCGCGACGGGCTGCTGCGCGACCTCGATTGCACCGCCAGCACGCAGGCAGAGGCGAGCGAGCGCTACAAGGCGGCGATCGCCGCGCTGACGAAGTAGCGGGCCCTCCCGGTTCGCCGGGCCACAAAAAAGCCCGCGTAGTGGTCCGCGGGCTGAAAATTAACGAACGGGTGCTTGCTCAGACGCGACCGAGGTAGCTGCCGTCCGCGGTGCTGACCTTGATGATCTCGCCTTCCTTGATGAAGAGCGGGACCTGGACGATGAGGCCGGTCTCCATCTTGGCGGGCTTCTGGACGTTGCTGGCGGTGTCGCCTTTCACGCCGTCGGCCGACTCGACGATCTTGAGGGCGACGGTCGAGGGGAGCTCGACGGTCAGGGCCTTGTCGTCGACGAAGAGGACCTCGACCTTGCCACCGCTGGTCAGGTAGTTCTTCACGTCGCCGAGGGTCTCGGAGCTGATTTCGATCTGGTCAAAGGTCTCCGGGTCGATGAACGCGAAGGCCTCGCGGTCAGCGTAGCTGAACTCAAGGGTGCGGCGGTCGGTCGGGAGGACCTCGACGGTGTCGGTGGAGGCGAAGCGTTGGTCGAGCGCCTTGCCGTAGCGCAGGTTGCGCATCGTGATCTGCACGAACGCGCGGAGGTTGCCGGGCGTGCGATGCTGGGTTTCCATGACGAGGTGCGGCTCGCCGTTGAACTTGATGACTTGGCCTTTGCGGATGTCGTTGGCTGCGGGCATGGCGGAGGTGCGTTTCGGACGGAGGTTCTGGAGTTGTGAAAGGGTCCAGAGTGGGCAATCGCGGCGCGGGCTGTCAAGGCCGGGCCTGACTCCGCGCTTGCGCTCCGCCCGGCCGGTTTCCGAGACTGCACCCTAACCCAATGAAACAACGCACTCTCGCGAAGGAAGTCTCGATCAAGGGCAGCTCGCTCCACACCGGCGATGCGGTGACCTTGACGTTGAAACCTGCGCCGGTGGACCACGGTTTTGTGTTCCGGCGCATCGACCTCGCGGGCTCGCCCGAACTGCGTCCGCGCATCGACCAGGTGACGGACCTCGTGCGCGCGACCACGATCCAGGTCGGACACGCCAAGATCCACACCGTCGAGCACGTCCTCGCGGCCCTGAGCGGCTGCGGCATCGATAATGTCATCATCGAGATGGACGCCTCGGAGCCGCCGATCCTCGACGGCTCGGCCAAGCCCTTTGTCGACCTGATCATGCAGGGCGAGCCGGTGGAGCAGGACAAGGACCGCGAGTACTTCACCCTCGATGCCGCCGTGTCGGTCACGCGCGGGCAGTCCTCCATCATTGCCCTGCCGGCCGACGAGCTGCGCATCACGTGCACCTCGGCGGACGACCGCGGCATCCACACGCAGCACCTGTCGCTGTCGATCGATCCCGATGCGTTCATGACGCAGATCGCGGCGGCGCGGACCTTCACCATTTACGAGGACATCGAGGAACTCCTGAAGCTCGGCAAGATCAAGGGCGGGTCGCTCGACTGCGCGGTCGTGATCAAGGGAGACAAGATCATCTCGAAGGAAGGCCTGCGCTTCAAAGACGAGTTCGTCCGGCACAAGATGCTCGATATCATCGGCGACATCACGCTGCTCGGCCTCCCGCTGAAGGCGCACATCATCGCGGTGCGCCCCGGCCACGCGATCAACGCCGAGCTGACCAAGGTGCTCGCCGCCAAGCTGGAGGAGCGTCGCAAGGGCCCGAAGAAAAAGCCGCGGCCCACGATGGTGATGCCCGACGAGGTCGCGCTCGATATCCGGCGCATCCTCGACACGCTGCCGCACCGCTACCCCTTTGTGATGATCGACCGCGTGGTCGAGTTCGTCGGCGAGGATGCGCTCGTCGCGATCAAGAATGTGAGCATCAACGAGCCGTATTTCCAGGGCCACTTCCCCGGCAATCCCGTGATGCCCGGCGTGCTCCAGCTCGAGGCCATGGCGCAGGCCGCCGGCATCCTCATGCTCCGCCGCCGCTCCGCCGAGGGGAAGACCACGCTCTTCATGAGCGCGGACAAGGTGAAGTTTCGCAAGCCCGTGCGCCCGGGCGACCAGCTGATCCTCAACGCCAAGCTCACCAAGACCCGCGGCGACAAGCTGGCCGCCGCCGAGGTCACCTGCACGGTGGACGGCCAGGTCGTCTCCTCCGGCGAGCTGATGTTCGCCGTGGTCGACAGCTCCGAAATCGAATGAGCGCATGACGCACCCGCACCGTTTCCCGCCGGGGGCGGCCGACGCACTTTAAGCAAGCCATGTCCGCCAAACTCCATCCCACCGCGATCATCGAGAGCGGCGCCCAGCTCGGCCCCGACGTCGAGGTGGGGGCCTATGCCTTTGTGGGCGCCAAGGTCACGCTCGGCGAGGGGACGCGGCTGCACCACCACGCGTCCGTCGAGGGCAACACTGTGCTGGGGAAGGCGTGCGAGATCTTCCCTTTCGCCTGCATCGGCGGGAAGACCCAGGACCTGAAGTATACGGGCGGCAACCCCGGCCTGCGCATTGGCGACCGCAATGTGTTTCGCGAATACGTCTCGATCCACTGCGCGACCAACGACGGCGACTTCACGCGCATCGGCTCGAACAACGTCCTCCTCGCCACCTGCCACGTCGCGCACGACTGCGTGCTCGGCGACCACATCATCATGAGCAACGGTGCCGTGCTCGCCGGCCATGTGCAGGTCGACCACCACGTGGTGATCGGCGGCTACGGCGGCGTCCACCAGTTCTGCCGCCTCGGCGCCTACGCGATGCTCTCGGCGACGGCCAAGCTCGTGCACGACCTGCCCCCGTACTTTATTGCCGACGGCACGCCCGCGGAAGTGCGCGCGATCAATCGCGTCGGCCTCGAGCGCAACGGCTTCACGGCCGAACAGCTCGACCGGGTGAAACAGATCTACCGGCTCCTCTATCGCGAAGGCCTCAACCGCTCGCAGGCGCTGGAAAAGCTCGCCGCGCACGCGGCGGCCGACAGCGCGGAGTTTGCCCGCGTGCTGGCGTTCGCGAAGTCGAGCGACCGCGGGCTGGCGCCGGGCGGGCGGTAGGGCGCCTAGTCGCGCGTTCGCCCACTATCCTCGGCGGCGAGCCTTCAGTTGTTTCAGCACATTGAGCACGAAATAGCGGCGGGGCTCAGTCAGATTGGTGCCGAAGCGAAGGATGCTTTTTCCGCGGAGGACGATCGAGGCTCCCGAACTTCCCGGATAGGACACCTTGGTTCCGCTGTCTTCGATGGATTCGACGTCATCCAGATTGAATGACCGCTTCCATCCCAGCCGACCTAGACCGACAAACACCGTGCCGATTCCGTCGCGCACCCGCACTTCCATTTTTCCCCAGATTGCCATAAGGGCGACGGTCCAGAAGAGGATGCTCCCGAGCAAAAACGGAATGCCGAAGAGCGACGTCGTCAGATTGAATTTACCCTGGGCGATCTGCGTGCCGTAAATCCCGCCCAACGAGCCGCCCGACCACACGCACATGAATGGGACGAGAAAGAACGCGGACGGATGCCGGGTCGTGGCGCCGACGACGTGCTCAGACATCGTCTGCTGGTACCAGGCCCCCTTCGGAGGATTGTGCAGCACCCGGGCGTCGAAATCTGCATCGACCAGCTGAGACAATCGCGCCACATGACCGCACGCTTGACAGAGGGCGAGGTCGGTCTGGACGTTGATTTGCCCGGGTGGAAGTGATTGCTGGCAAGCGGGACAGGTGAATTTCACGGATGGGAGGGTGACCGGGATGGCCTCGAAGGCAACGAATCCGGCAAGAAGAAAAGGCCGGTGGCATGCGCACAACGCCGAGGAACATCGTCGATCTCTTGAGCAGTGGCCGGCGTCAAGTGAAGACGTGGGCGCTTGACCAAGGAACCGGGTGCGGCGCTAACTCGGGCTCGTGATCCGGCTCCTGGGTATTTCGGGCAGTCTGCGGAAGGGGTCGTCGAACACGGCGATGCTGCAGGCGGCGCGTGGGTTCGTGCCGGCCGGAGTGGAGTTCTCCGTGTACGCGGGACTCGGGGACTTGGTGCCGTTCAATCCTGACCTCGAGGGTGCTGAACCGGCGGCAGTGCTCGACTGGCGGGCGCAATTGCGCGGGGCAGATGGCATCGTGGTTTCGAGCCCGGAGTATGCGCACGGAGTTTCGGGCGTGCTCAAGAACGCGCTCGACTGGGTGGTGGGCAGCGGAGAAATCAGCGGGAAGCCGGTGGCGCTCTTCAATGCGTCGCCACGCGCGACGCTCGCGCAGGCCTCGCTGGCCGAGATCATCCGGACGATGGACGCGCGACTGGTGGAGGAGGCGACTGTGGCGCTGCCGCTGCTGGGGAAGAACCTGGACGCGGCGGGGATTGCCGCGAATGCGGAGATGGCGGCGGCGTTGCGCGCGGGGATGGGAAAATTGGTCGCGGCAATTGAAGCCGCGAGAGCTGGATAGGACCGGGGGCTCAGGCGGTCTCACGCGCCACGCGGATCATCGCCTCGACGCTGCGGTCGACGTCGGCGTCGGTCGTGCGCCAGCTCGAGACGCTGATGCGCATCGCGGTGTGGCCCTGCCAGACGGTCACTCCGGCCCAGCACGTACCTTCGTTCTGGATACCGGCGATCACGCGCTTGGTCCGCTCGGCGTCTCCAAAGGTCACGAGGACCTGGTTGAGCACGACCTCGTTGAGGATGGTGTGGCCGGCGGCGGAGAGTTTTTCGGCAAAGCGGCGGGCCTGGGCGCAGTTGCGCTCGATCAGTTCCGCCACGCCGGCGCGGCCGAGGGAATGGAGCGCGGCCCAGACATCGACCCCGCGGGCGCGGCGCGAGAGCTCGGGGGTGAAGTCGGCGGGGTTGCGCACGTCACTCTGCGTCGGGAGGTACTCGGCGGTGATCGCCATCGCCGCCTGGAGGGCGTGGGGGTCGCGGACGAAGGCGAGGCCTCTGTCGTTGGGGACGTTGAGCCACTTGTGGGCGTCGGTGGCCCAGGAGTCGGCGTCGGCGATGCCCGCGGTGAGGTGCGCGCGCGACGGCGCGGCGGAAGCCCAGAGGCCGAAGGCGCCGTCCACGTGCACCCAGGCGCCCGCGGCGCGGGCGATCCGGATG
>JAPLTR010000498.1 GCA_026398065.1 Verrucomicrobiota bacterium
TGACAGCTCTGGCAGGAGGCGGAGGTCTGGCTGGCGGCCGGAGGAAGTGCGGGCCTCGCCGCGACAGCCGGGGAAGTGGCCGGCGCGGGGCGGCCGCAGCCCGCGATGACCGTCAGGCCCCCGACGGCGGCGACGTAGGTCCCAATGGCCCAACCCAGCAGGCGCAGGCGGGAGACGGAGGCGAAACGGCGGAGGAGGTGCGGGGCCACAGGAGAGGCGATGGCTAGCGACAGAGGGCGCGGCGGACAAGCGATGAGTGCGTGGGGCCGGCGAATTTTGTCGCGGGAGATGAAAATCGGCGAAAAATCCGGGATTTCGCGTTGTCGCCCGGCCGATCGCCGTTTCGTTGCCGGCGTCCACGGTCGGTTTTAGCCGACTGCCACGTTCAGCCTCCACAACATCGCTTCACCATGCCTCACGCTGCCCTGTTCACGCCCGTCTCGCTCGGTTCCCTGCAACTGCCCAACCGGATTCTCATGGCCCCGCTCACGCGGTGCCGCGCCGATGCGGACCACGTTCCCACCGGCATCATGGTCGACTACTATGCCCAACGCGCGAGTGCGGGACTGATCGTGACGGAGGCCACGATGGTGATCGAGGGGAACTCGGCGTTTGGCGGCCGCGAGCCCGGGATCTATTCGGCGGCGCAGGTCGCGGCGTGGAAGAAAGTAACCGACGCCGTCCATGCCAAGGGCGGCAAGATCGTGCTGCAGCTCTGGCACGGCGGCCGCGCCTGTCACTCGCTCCTGAACCATGGGGCGCAGCCGGTCGGCCCGAGCCCCCTGCGCATCACCAACGACGAGACGCACACGCCGCAGGGAAAAAAGCCGTACGAGATTCCGCGCGAACTGCGGGACGACGAGCTGCCGGGGATCGTCGCCGGATTCCGGCAGGCGGCGCAAAACTGCGTCGCGGCCGGCTTTGACGGCGTCGAGGTCCATGGCGCGAACGGCTACCTGCTCGACGAGTTTTTACGCGACGGGAGCAACCAGCGCACGGGCCGCTACGGCGGGCCGATCGAGAACCGTGCGCGTCTGCTGCTGGAGGTGGTCGATGCGGTCGTCGCCGTGTGGGGCGCCGGCCGGGTGGGGGTGCGCATCTCTCCCTTGAACAGCTACAATGACATGAAGGACAGCAATCCGGTGGCCCTCACAAGCCATGTGGCGGCCGAGCTCAACCGCCGCGGCATCGCCTACCTGCACGTGATGCGGGGCGACTTTTTTGGGGTGCAGAAAGGCGACGTCATCACGCCGGCCCGCGCCGCGTTCAAGGGGGCCCTGATCGGCAACATGGGCTACTCACCGGCGGAAGCTGAGCAGACGATCACGAATGGGACGTTTGCGGCCGTGGCCTTTGGCCATCACTACATCAGCAATCCTGATCTCGCGGAGCGGGTGAAGGCTGGGGTGGCGTTGGTGGAGCCGGACGCGCGGACGTTCTACACGCAGGATGCCCGGGGCTATTCCGACTACCCGGCGATGGCCGCGAGCTGAGCCAGCTCCTGAACCTGAGTTGCGCGGACGGCGCAGGTGCGCGCCGTCCGACCTCATCCGCCGCTGTTGGGGCGACGGACGGGGATCACCAGGTCGCGATGGCGCCCGAACGCGTGGGCGAGGGGAGCGATGGCCAGCACCGCGCCGGCCACCGAGGGCCAGATCTGGCGGTCGAGCAGCAGACCGAGCACGACGAGCACGGGAGTCAGGATAATAAAGAAGAGCGGGAGCGACCGGAGCTTCAGCGCACAGAAGCCGGCCAAAAGGACGGCCGGGACGGACACCTGGGGCGGCACGAGCACGAGGAGCGTGGCGGAGACAAAGGCGACGGGGGCGATGGCCTTCCCCGGGTAGTGAAACAGGATCCCGGTCAGAATGACGCTGACGATGGCAGCGGCGAGCGGCAGGACGAAGCGCGCCCACGACGCGTGGGCTTCATAGAGCTCCGAGACCGGGCGGAGTTCGTCCATCAGGGCGAGCAGGGCCAAGGAAGCACCGAGACCGCGGAGCAATTCGATCCAGTGTCCGGAAAAGCGTAGGATTTGCTTCATCATCTCCCATCGACTTCCGTTGCGGCGCTCGATTTCGAGTTCCTGAAGGCTACGGAACCGACGTTTTCGGCTGTAGAAGGCAGGCAGCGGCGCGAGCAGGGTGAGTGCCGCAGTGAAGAAGAGTAGCCAACGAAGGGACATGAAGCGGAAAAGCCGAATAAAAATCGACTAGCTCGACATGACGAATGCAAAGCGAGTCGGTTCCGGACCACAGGGAGAATACCCCAGAGAGCTTCCGGAATGCCAACCCAGACTATATAATAACGTCTCCCAGCCGGCGGTTATGACAGATTCTTCACACTCGTCGGGTCCGGGGCAGTACCGTACCTTGCCGACCGGTTTTTGAGCCTGCACCGGCGAAAAGCTCGGCTAATGCCACGACGAGTCACGTCGCGCCGCGCCCCGGCCGCTCAGGGGAAGCGCTTCTGGGGGCCGGCGACCGCCGGGGACACCGTGCCGTCGGTGGCGATGAGCGGCTGCGGGTGCGCGACGCGACCCAACGGGCGGCAGCCGGGGCCGACGCCGTCGAGCCCGAGATCGCCCTTGGATGCCTCGGCGAGGGCGAGCAGGCGCTGCACGACGTCGGGATGGTGGGCGGCGACATCCGTGGCCTCGCCGATGTCGGCGGAGAGGTTATAGAGCTCTTTTTTAGCGAGGTGGAGTTTCCAGGGGCCGGAGCGCACGGCCTCGAGGAGGAGGCCGCGGTGATAGAGAAACGAGTCGCGGGGCGGAGTTGTCGGTGCACCGACGAGGACGGGCCAGAGATCGACGCCGTCGATTTTTCGCGTGCGGTCAAGCGGGGCGGCGGCGAGGGCGGCGAAGGTGGGCAGCACGTCCATCATCGTGGTGATGGCATCGGTCGACGTGCCGGCGGGAATCTTGCCGGGCCACCAGGCGATACCGGGGACGCGTACGCCGCCCTCGAGCGTCGAGCCCTTGCTGCCGCGGAGGGGCTGGTTATTGGCACCCTGCTGCGTGGGGCCGCCATTGTCGGAGACGAAAATCACGAGCGTGTTTCGGTCGAGCTTCAACTCGCGGAGCACGGCGAAGACCTGGCCGACGGTCCAGTCGACCTCCTGCACCCAGTCGCCGAGGAGACCGTTGGGCGAGGTGCCGCGGAATTTTTCGTCGGGATAGCGGGGGAAGTGCACGGCGTTGGGCGCGAGGTAGAGGAAGAACGGGCGGTCTTTGGCTTCGCGGATGAACGACACCGCTTTCTCCGTGTAGCGGCGGAGCAGGGTCACCTGGTCCTCGGCGCGGACGCGTCCGATCACCGTGTCGTTTTCGATGAGCGCGAGGGGTGGCTGGGGGGCGCGGGTGCCCGTCTCGTCGTTGGCGGGTGCCGCGGCTTTTTTAGGGGCGGCGTTCTTGGCCTTGGCATTTTTGGTCGCGGGCGTTTTGCCGAAATCGCTCTTGGTGCCGTCCTCGCCGGGGCCCATGTCGTTGGAGTAGGGCAGGCCAAAATAGAGGTCGAAGCCCTGCCGGCGGGGCAGGAACTCAGGCTGGTCACCGAGGTGCCATTTGCCGATGGCGGCGGTCGCATAACCGGCGCCGCGGAGGACGTCGGCGATGGTGGGTTCGTCCGGATGCAGCCCGACGGCGGCGACGGGGAACAGTACGTGTGGGATGGGCAGGACGCGTTTCGGATACGACCCGGTCATGAGGGCGGCGCGCGACGGCGAGCAGACGGGCGCGGCGTAATGGCTCGTGAGTTTGCGGCCCTCCGCGGCCATCCGGTCGAGGGCGGGGGTTCGATTGGTGGAGCCGAAGGGCCCGATCTCGTGGTAGCCGAGGTCGTCGATGTTGATGAGGACGAAGTTCGGGCGGGGAGCGTCGGCCGCGGCGAGCAGGCGGGCGGTGAACGCGAAGAGGAGGGCGAGGGTGGTGGGGCGAAGCTTCATCCGAGGCGGGTGGGGGTTGCGAAACGACGGCGAGATGGTACGAAGAATCGCATGTACCCCAATCGTATTCTCGCCGGGATCGCTTGCTTGCTGTGTTGCGGGTTGGCGCACGCCGCCGCCGTGAAGGACCGCGAGGGCGCGGTGCGGGGGGACAAGGCCGCGATGGAGAACGATGCGCGCTGGATCTACAACGACGTGGACCGCGGGTTCGCGGAGGCGAAGAAGGCGGGCAAGCCCCTGCTCGTGGTGTTGCGCTGCGTGCCGTGCCTCTCGTGCGTGGGCCTCGATGCGGAGGTGCTGAAGGAGCCGGCGCTCTCGCCGCTGCTCGACCAGTTTGTGTGCGTGCGGCTGATCAACGCCAACGCGATCGACCTCGCGCGTTTCCAATTCGACTACGACCTCTCGTTTTCGACGCTGTTCTTCAATGCCGACGGCACACTCTACGGGCGCTACGGCTCCTGGGTGCATCAGGCCGATCCGGAGGCGCGCGAGACCATCGGCTACCGTCGGGCACTGGAGGGCGCGCTCGCCGTGCACCGCGGCTACCCGGGCAACCGCGAGGCCCTCGCGGGAAAACAGGGTGGGCCGACGCCGTTCAAGACCGCGGTGGAGATTCCAACCTTGGCCGCCAAGTACGGCCGCGAGCTGAACTGGGGCGGCAATGTGGTACAGAGCTGCGTGCACTGCCACCAGGTCGGCGAGGCGTTTCGCGGCTACTACCGCGAGAAGGGTGAGGCGGTGCCGGTCGAGCGGATTTACCCGATGCCGGCGTCCGAGACGATCGGGCTGAGCCTCGCCCCGGACAAGATGGCGGTGGTGACGGCGGTCGAGCCGGGATCGGTCGCGGCAGCCGCGGGCTTTCGGGCGGGCGATGAGCTGGTCACGCTCGGCGGCCAGCCCCTGATCTCCATCGCGGATTTTTCCTGGGTGCTGCACCGGGCGTCCGATCCGGCGACACTCGTGGCCAATGTGAAGCGCGGCGGGAAGGACGTGGCGCTCACGCTGACGCTGCCGGCGGGCTGGCGGACGAAGACGGATATTTCCAAGCGCGTGGGCACATGGTCGATGCGCGCGATGGCGCTGGGCGGACTTTCCGTGGTGGAACTCGACGCGGCGGCGCGGAAGCAGCGCGGGCTGGCCGCCGACACGCTCGCGCTGAACGTCAAGGGCATGGGGCAAAACGGCAAAATGGCCGCAGCCAAGAAAGCCGGGTTTCTCAAGGACGATGTGATCGTCGCGGTCGATGGCGCGACCACGCGTGCGACCGAGAGCGAGCTGATCGGCCGTCTGCTCACGACGCGCAAGCTGGGCGAGACGGCGGACGTGACGGTGTTGCGCGGGAACGAACGCGTGACGCTCAAGCTGCCGATGCAGTGAGCGGCAGTGTGTGGGGGAAGGGCGGGTGATACGGGCTATTCGCGGACGCGGCGGCGAATGGCCTCGAGGTCGACCGACTCCAGCAGGGTCAGGAGATTCGGAAAGGTCTTCTCGTGGAAGCCGAAGCCGCCGTGGCGAAACTCGTCGATGGCGGCGGAGCGCGACCAGCCCTGGACGACCATGCGATAGGTCGCGACAAAGACCCCGGTGCGATCGCTGCCATGAAGGCAGTGGACGACGACCGGTTTCGGGGCGTCCCGGAACTGGCGCAGCGCGGCGACGAGCTGGTCGACGGTGACGCTGCCCGCGCTCATGGGCACCGCGAGGAGGGTGAAGCCGGCCTGGGCGAAGTCGGGCGAGTCGGTGTGGTGGTGACGGAGATTCAGGAACGAGCGGATGCCGAGGGCGCGGAGGTCGGCGGCGTCGCCCACGCCGGGCTGCTCGCAGCGGTAGAGCTCGTCGCTGACGCGGAAGCCGTTTTCGAGGGAGCTCTGGATGAGCGGCGCGGCCCAGTCGGCGGGACGCGGGCGGACCCGGGGCGGCTCGGCTTCGGCGGCGGTGGCGAAGTTGGCGGATGCCACGGTGGCGAGGAGCAGGAGGAGTTTCACGGGGTTCATCGCAGGTCCAGTTAAGGAACGAAACCGGCCGAGGGCGAGGGCGGAGCGGACGGACCGCAGCGGGGCCGGGAAGAAGCGCCGGCCCGGGAGGGGGCGAGCATGGCCGGGCATGTGTTCATTTAAAGAACTTTGTAGTTGAATAAAAGAGGGAAGTGGGTATGCTCGGAGAACCTTCGAATCAGAACGACGATGAACCCGCCCCGACCCGGAAACCCTGAGTCGCGGGACGCAGCCGCGTGCGGCGAGGGAGGGCTGGTGCCTCCGTTGCGAAACGCGGATGCGTGCCGATGGGGCGGTCGTGTCCTTGCGGGACGAGGCGGTGGGTGCGGTGAAGGCACCAGGCCACGTGCAGGCGCTGGCCGCGACGGGTCGGGAGGTGGGTGCGCTTCGGAGCAAATCCGGGTAGATCCGACCAAATCCGACCAGATCCGATCTGATGGAGTGGCCCACGGAACACACGGAAGACACGGAAA
>JAPLTR010000672.1 GCA_026398065.1 Verrucomicrobiota bacterium
CGACGGCCGCGGCATCCCCGGCGGCGCCGCCAACTTCCGCGAGGACAAGACGCGTCTCGCGAAGAGCGACGCCGACCTGCTCAAGGTCATCGCCGAGGGCAGCGAGCTGAAGGGCATGCCCGCCTTCGGGGCGATCGCGACCGCGGGCCAGCGCCGCGCCGTGCTCGCCTACATCCGCGCGACCTTCGGGGACGGCGCCAGGGCCGAGGCGGCGAAGTAGGTCCGGGCGTCCCGGAAACCTACCGGCTCTCCGGTATCACAAATACAAATACCGACCCCGCGACCGCGGAGGGCGGTTCGCACCACACCCGGCCGTTCATCGCGCTCGCCAGCTGCCGCACGATCGACAGGCCGAGCCCGGTCGATTTCTCCCCGCCGGTGGGCCGGGCGCTGCCCCGGACGTATTTGGCGAAGATCCGTTCCGTCTCGCTCACCGGCACCCCCGGTCCCTGATCGTGGACCTCGAGCCGCACGAAGCCGTTCCATGGGCGCAGCACGACCCGCACCGTGCTCCCGCGCGGCGAAAACTTGATGGCGTTCGAGAGGAGGTTGTCGCCGATCTGGTTCAGGGCGGTCCGGTCGGCCTTCACCGGCGGCAGGGTCTCGTCGCAGGTGAACTCGAGGCGGATCTGCTTGTTCGCAGCGATGGGCGAAAGGCGGGCGACCGAGCTGCGCGCGAGCTCGGCGGCCTCGATCCGCTCCATCGTGAAGTCGCGGCGTCCGCTCTCGAGCGCCTCGACGTCGAGCACGTCGTTGAGGATCGCCGACATCTGCTTCACCTGCTGCTCGACCATGCGCAACGCCTCCGGGCCGGGCACGGCCTGGAGCCGCGTGCTCGCATCGACCACGAGCTGCATGCTCGTGAGCGGGCCGCGCAGGTCGTGGGCGGCGACCTGCAGGAGCTCGCTCTTCTCCTCGTTGAGGCGGACGAGCTGGTTGTGGGCGTCCTCGATCTCGCGCTGGAGGCGGATGCGCTCCTTCAGTTCGCGCGCGAGCCGGCGGTTGTGGTAGATCACGGCCCCGAGTACGGCACCGCCCACCAGCAGCGTGGCGAGGGCGACTTTCCAGACCAGGTCCCAGCGGATCACCTGCGCGTAGTCCACGCGGATCCACGGGTGGACGAGCGCCTGGCGGTTGGATTCGTCGAGGTGGGCCAGGGCGCGGTTCAGGAGGGCGGGCAGCTCCGGCCAGTCGCGCCGCACCGCATAGCAGATGTCGAAGCGGTCCGGCATCACGCCCGCGATCTTGAGATTCGTGAGGCCGCGGGTCTTGGCGACGAAGCTGGCGTTGGGCAGGTTGGTGATGAATGCGTCCGCGTCGCCGTCCGAGACCTTGGTCAGCCCGTCGGCCACGCTTTCGGCGGGGACAAAGGTCAGCGTTGGATACGTGCGGATCAGCTCCGTCGTGGTCGCGTAGTCCTTCACCCCGGCGATCTTTCTCCCGGCGAGGTCGAGCACCGACCAGAGGATCGGCTCCTCGGTGCGCGTGACGATCACGACGGGAAAGGAGAAATACGGCTCGGTAAACAGGAAGTCCCGGGCGCGCTCCGTCGTCCGGGCGGTGCCGACCAGCAGGTCCAGTTCGCCGCGCTGGGCCGCCGCATAGGCCTCGGTCCAGCTCGGCCGCACGACAAATTCAAACGTCACCCCGAACTCGCGGCCCAGCAGCGCGAGCAGGTCGGCGTCGATGCCGCTGCATGCGTTGGGGCCGCCGGCCGCGCTGAACGGCGGCCACGCCGGGTCGAAGCCGACGCGGATTTTCGGATGGACCTGGAGCCAGGCCCGCTCGACGGGAGTGAGGGAGAAATCCTTCAGCCGCGCCTCGGCGGCCGTTGAATGCAACGGCCACGCGACGGAGGACCACGTCGCGATCAGCGCCAGGCAGCGGATAAACCGGACGAGAATTCTCACCGCGGGCGCAGCCTGAGCGGTCGGATTGCCCTCGGCAAGCGCCACCCGGCCCACGCCGCCACAATGTCGTGGGCGAAGGGGCCGAATGCGCCGCGCCGAACGCCGGAGGGGGACTACTCGCCCTTCTTGCGCGAACGTCCGCCACCGCCGCGGCGGGCCGGCTTCTTGTCGTCGCCTTCGCCCTCGGTCTCTTCCTCGCCGACGTCCTTGTCGGCGAACTTCGAGGCCTTGGCGTTGAGCCAGAGCTCGTCCTTGGCGTTCTTGTTAAACCAGAAGATCTCGCCCGCGTGTTCGACGAAGACGGGCTTTTCCTTGGCCTTCTCCGGCACTTTGAGACCGGCGCCAACGAGGGCGGCCGTCAGATCGTCCGGCGATTTGCCGAGTTCGTCCGCGACGCGGTCGAGCTTTCCGGCGAAGCCACCGGTGCGGGTTTCCTTCATCAGGAGGCGCACCGCGGCCAGGGTGTTGTTGGTCGCGGGTGCCGGCGCGGCCGGCGCCTGGGCGACCGGTGCATCCGCGATAACGGGAGCCGGATCGGCTGCGGGAGCCGCCGGGGCGGAGGCAATAGGTTCTGCGACGGGCGCGGCGATCGCCGCGGATTCCGACGTCGTCTCCGGCATGGGCGTGGGAGCCGTCTCCGTGCCCGCCGCGGCCGGGGCCTCGGCGGTCACAGCAACGGGTGCGCCGGAGGCGGCCGCGGGAGCGATCACCTCGCCGTCGCGTTTGTCGCGGCCATTGATCCAGACGCCGCCGCGCGAGTCCTGGTTGAGCCACCAGATCTCGTTGCCGAACTCGACCAAGAGAGGCTTGTCGTTCGGGTTGGGCGGCAGGAAGAGACCGAGCGACGTAAACGCCGCCGTGATGTCCGCCTCGCTGCGGCGGAGGGCACGGGCCAGAAAGGTCGCGCTGCCCGAACCGCCGGGGCCGCGGCGGTTGCGGCGCATGTGCGGACGGATCTTGTTGAGCAGTTCGGCTCCGCTCGGAAGCGGGACGCCGGAAGTATCCGGTGCAGGGGTGGCAGGAGCGCCGGACGCAGGGACGTCGGTCGCGCCGGCAACCGTTTCAGCCGGTCCGGCGGACGGGGCGGCGGCATGGGCTTCTTCGCGGCGTTCCTCGCGCCGGGCGCGGGGCTCGAAATGGGGCTTGGCGGACGGCTGGTCGGCGGCGGGGGAGGGCTCGGGTTTCGGCTCCTCGGCGGGCTGCTCGACGCGCGTGGCCTTGACGTTGCGGAAGACCGGGCGGGGCTTTTCCTTGGTGTTGATCCAGAGTTCGCCGCGGCGGTTGATGTTCAGCCAGTAGAGATCGCCGTCATATTCGACATACTCGGCCTTGGAATCCTCGTCGGCCGGCAGCACGAAGCCACACTCGACGAGCGCGCCCTTGATGTCTTCCTCGGACTGGTCCCACTTCTTGGCGAGGTAGTCGGTGCCCACGCTCATGCCGGGGCCGCGCTGGTTGCGGCGGAGGTGGGGCTTGATGGCGTCGAAGAAGACCGGCAGTTCCTCTTCTTCGGAGGCGGTGAGCTTGTCCCAGTCGTCCTTCGGCTCCTCGTGGGCCTCGGGATCGTCGTCGCGCGAGGTGTCGACGGGCTTCCGGAAGCCGTCGTCGGGTGCGGACTTCTCCTCGATGAAGCTCGCAGGCGGAGCCTCGGCGGCCCCGCTGGCGGGCGCGGGCCGCGTGGCGGCCTCGAATTTGGCGGCAAACTCCGCGCGGAGCTTTTCGGCCTCGGCCTTGGCGGCGGCGGCGGCGGCATCGGCGAGGGTCCAGTCGCGCTGCGTGGAGCGGCGCGCAAGTCCCGTGAATGCCAGCAAGTTGTCCGGCACGGAGTGATACTGAATGATCTCCCACTCGTCGCGGCCGAGATCGTTCAGAAATTTCTCCAGCATCGCGGGCGTGGCGAAGCCACCTTTCCCGCTGGTGATGACCTTATATTCCCAGAGTGACATAGAAAATTTGGGGGTACGAAGCTCCACCCATCCCCAATTCCGCCCCGGTTGCCGAGCCAAATCGCGCAGGGGGCACCGGTGTGACCCAGATGGATCATTGGTCCCCAGCTCCGCCTGAGACGTCTCCCTCCCTCGCTTCCACCCGATGAAGACCCCCCTTTGCCCCGCCTTCGCCGCCCTGGCATTTTTCTCCGTCATCAACGCCGTTTCGGCCTCCGCCGATGTTGCGAGCGTGATTAATTTCCTCCGCAAAAACGTCGCCGGCTCCGCTCCCGAGGTGACAGCCGCCCAGGCCGCCGCCCAGCGCGGGAAATAGTCGTAGCGGACGGCGCTCGTAGGCCGTCCGGACCTCGGCGGATATCCCCGCCTCGTCACCGCGCCCGCGACGCTACCGTAAGACACACTCTGCTGGCACAATTTTCCCGCGGCATCCGTCACAGGGAGTGAGTACCCAGGCTCTGCGTCCCGCTCGACCAGCGTGCCGCGTGCTGCTTTACCCTTCCTCGTTTCCTCGCCCCATGAACCCGTCTCGTTCGCTTGTCCTTGTCCCACGTTTCGCCACCCTGCTCGCCTTGGCCGCCGCGGCCGTTGCGCCCGCCCAGTCGTCCCGCCTCACCAACAGCCCCGAGCTCGCCACGCTGCTCAGCTTCGAACGCGCTCCCGCGGCCAATTCTACGGCCCCGGGCGGCTGGTTCGGCGGCCCGCCGACGACCCTCGCGGTCGATGTCGAGATCACGCACGGGGGCAAGGCGGCGGCGCGGCTCACGCGCGATGCGACCAGCAAAAACGATTTCAGCACGCTCACGGCCTCGCTGCCCGTCGATTTCGCGGGCAAGCGCGTCGAGCTGCGCGGGTTTCTGCGTCTGGAGGACGTGAGCGGCTTTGCGGGGTTCTGGCTGAGGCAGGACGGCTCGAAAGCCCAATTGGCTTTCGACAGCATGCAGTCCCGCCAGATCAAGGGCACGAGCGATTGGACGGAGTATTCCGTCTCGCTCCCGGTGCATGCCGAAGCGCGCTTTTTGGTGTTCGGCGTTCTTCTGGGTGGCACGGGCAAGGTCTGGGCGGACGACCTGCAACTCCTCGTCGATGGCAAGCCCATCTGGGAGGCGGCGAAGGTCGCCCGCGTGGAAACGGTGCTGGAGCGCGACCAGGAGTTCGACCGCGGCTCGAAGATCGACCTGAAGGAAGTGACCCCGCTCCAGAGCCAAAACCTCGCGACCCTCGGACGCGTCTGGGGGTTCTTGAAGTACCACCATCCCAAGGTCACTGCGGGTGAGCTGCATTGGGACTATGAGCTGTTTCGGATCATGCCCTCGGTTCTCGCCGCCGCGGATCGCGGCGCCGCCAATGAACTGCTCGCAAAATGGATCGACAGCTACGGCGAACTGAAGCCGACCGACCCGGCAAAGTTGGTGCGCACCGACGGTGCGGACCATCTGCGCTCGCAGGTCGCGTGGATCGAGGCGGAGGCCGTGCTGGGCAAACGGTTGAGCGAGCGGCTCCGGGCCGTGTATGCGGCGCGCCCGGCGGGCGACAGCCAGTTTTATCTCTCCCTGACGCCTCATGTGGGCAATCCCTCCTTCGACCACGAACTGGACTATTCCAAGGTTAAGCCGGACGCCGGCCACCGGTTGCTCGCGCTTTTCCGCTATTGGAACATCATCCGGTATTGGTCGCCCTACCGGGACCTCATCGAGGGCGATTGGGACCAGGCGCTCGGCGACTACATCCCGCGCCTCGCTTCGGCCGAAAACGCGAACGACGCCCAGCGGGCTTTCATGGCCCTGATCGCCACCACCCACGACACGCATGCGAACCTTTGGAGTTCACTCAAGGCCCGGCCCCCCGTCGGCGACCAGCAATTGCCCGCGGTGATTCGCTTCATCGAGGGGCGCGCCACGGTGACCCGCGCCGTCGCGGCCCCGGGCGAGAACGCCCCGGTGCTGCGGCGGGGCGATGTCATCCTGGAGCTGGGCGGCGCGCCGGTGCCGGCACTGATCAAGGAGTGGACGCCCTATTACGCCGCGTCCAACGAGCCGACCCGTCTGCGCGACATCGCCCGGAACATGGGTCGCGGCCCGGCCGGCCCCGTCGCCCTGCGCGTGCAGCGCGGCGGCGAAACCCTCGATGTCACCGTGACACGGATTCCCCCCGCGGCGGTGTCGCGCCCGGAGGATTTCCGCCATGATCTCCCGGGCGACACCTTTCGCCTGCTCTCCGATGAGGTGGCTTATCTCAAACTCTCCTCGGTGAAGCTCGACGAGGTGGACGACTACGTGAAAAAAGCGGCTGGCACGAAGGGCTGGATCCTCGACCTGCGGAACTACCCGTCCGCCTTCCTCGTGTTCGCGCTCGGCTCGCACTTGGTGGAGCAGCCCACGGAGTTTGCCCGCTTCACCAAGGGGATCGCCAGCTCTCCGGGCACCTTCACGTTCACGGACCCGTTGAAGCTGACGCCGGAGGCCCCGCGTTATCCGGGCAAGGTGGTCATCCTCGTCGACGAGGTCAGCCAGAGTTCTGCCGAGTACCACACGATGGCCTTCCGCGTCGCGCCCGGCGCGGTCGTCGTCGGCAGCACCACCGCCGGGGCGGATGGCAATGTCTCCAACATCCCGCTCCCCGGCGGGCTCCGCTCCATGCTGAGCGGTATCGGCGTCTTCTATCCCGACAAGCGTCCGACCCAGCGCATCGGCATCATCCCCGACGTCGAGGCCCGTCCGACGCTCGCCGGCATCCGGGAGGGACGCGACGAGGTGCTGGAGGTGGGACTCCGGCAGATCTTCGGTCCGGGGAAAAGCGCCGAGGAGATCCGGAAATTGATCCCCGCCCGCGATTGAGCGCGGGGAATGCTGTGATCTCTCCGCGACGACTTCGCGCCGGAGCCGTCTAAGCTTTCCTCGGTCGGGCCGTTGGGTAGATAACCCCCCGGCTGCCGCCTCCCTTCGTGAATCTCCGTCCCCTTCTCGTCACCGCCCTCTGCCTCGCCACGCTCGGTCACGCCGCTGAGCCGGCGACCGCCGACCCCAAGGCTCAGCAACTCGATGCCGTCAACGTCAGCGGCGAGCGTTACAAGCCCGCGCCGCTGGAGATTCCGGAGGTCTTTGGCTTTCTCCTGACGCCCAAGGGGCCGGGCTGGAAATTTCCGGCGCTGAATCTCCTCGGCCCGATGGTCATCACGGCGGCCCGTGCCGCGCAGGCGCCCGAGCACGCCACGGCGACGGTCAAACTGCTCGGCGCGGACATACTGACCAAGACCCCCGCGTCCACCCTCGATGGCGCATTGCGCAGCGTGCCGGGCTTCAGCCTGTTTCGTCGCAGCGACAGCTTCACGGCCAACCCCACGGCGCAGGGAGTCTCCCTCCGCGGCCTCGGTCCGAGCGGTGCGAGCCGTTCGCTGGTCCTCCTCGATGGCGTGCCACTCAACGACCCGTTTGGCGGCTGGGTGCTTTGGTCGAAACTCCCACGCGAGGGACTTGGGCGGGTGGAACTCGTCCCCGGTGGCGGCGCGAGCGTCTGGGGCAACGCGGCGCTCGGCGGCGTCGTCCAGCTCTTTACCCAGACGCCCACGACCGAACTTACGCTGGTGGATCGTCCGCCCGCGCCGATGACCGCCATGTGGCGCGGTTCAATGCGTTTTGCCCTGACCGCCGGCGACTATGGCACGCGCAGCGCCGAGTTTGCCGTGATCGCCCCGGCCGGCGAGGGCGTCGTACAGGTGCTCGGCAACGATTTTTCCACCGATGGCTTTCCGCTCGTGGCCCGCGAGCGGCGCAACACGATCGACATCGCCGCGTGGAGCCGCCACCGCTGGGTGGCCGCCCGCTGGCGGCGGTCCGTCGGCGTGCAGAAACAACTCGAGTTCACCGCCACCGTGCGCGGCTTCGAGGAGTTCCGGGGCAACGGCACGCCTTACCAGCGCAACGGCTCGCGGGAGAAGTTCGCCTCGCTTAACTTCGCCGGCACGCCTTCGGTCAATTTCACGTGGACGGCCGTCGCGTACGCACAGGACCAGTCGTTCGCCAGCACCTTCAGCTCGGTCAACGCCACACGCACCGCGGAAACTCCCGCCAGCGATCAGTTCGCCGTCCCTGCCACCACGTTTGGTGCCGCGTGGAACGCCCTCTGGCCCCATGCGGACGGCAGTCGCACGTCCTTCGGTGCCGACACCCGCTATGTCCACGGTGAGACGCGTGAGAATTTCACCTTCACCGCCGGCAATTACACCCGTCTGCGCGTCGCGGGCGGCTCGCAGGCCGTGAGCGGCCTATTCGTCCTGCATGAGCGGCCGATCACCGCCGATCTCCGCTTCACCCTGGGGGGTCGCCTCGACGCCTGGAACGAGGCCAACGGCCACCGGCGCGAATCCGACCGCGCCACCGGAGTGACGAGCCGCATGGACGCCGGTGAAAGCCTGGCGGCTCCGCGCCAATGCCCAGCACGCCTTCCGCCGTCCGACGCTCAACGAACTCTACCGCCCATTCCGCCAGGGCGCCAATGTCACCGAGGCCAATCCCGCGCTTCGCACCGAGTCCATCACCTCCGGCGAGGTCGCCATCGAGCATTCCTTTTACCGCTCGCCGGCCCTGCCACCGAACGCGCGACCCGGGTCCAAGCCCCCGCCCCCGGCAAAGTTTCTCACCGTCGGCGCAACCGCCTTTTGGAACGACCTCCACGATGCGGTGGGCAATGTCACCATCGCGCGCGGACCCGGCACCTTCCCCATCGTCGGTACGCTCGCCGCAGGTGGCCTCGGCCGTCAGCGCCTCAACCTCGACCGGACGCGCACCCAGGGCGTCGAGCTTTCCGCGACCTGGACCGCGTCGGCCGACCTCTCGTTCAATGCCGCCGCCCTCTTTAACGATGCCACGGTCCGCCGCGCGTCCATCGCTCCGGCCCTCGTTGGCAGGCAGGTTGCGCAGGTCCCGCGCCGCAGCGCGACGCTCGGCGCGACGTGGAACGCCCCCGGCAAGCTCACGTTCACCCCGCGCGTCCGTTGGATCGGCCGCCAGTTTGAGGACGACGAAAACACCCTCATCCTCGGTGAGACCGTCGTCGCCGATCTCGGCGTCAACCGCCCGCTCACGAAAAATCTCAGCCTCTTCCTCACGCTCGAAAACCTCACCAATGCCCGCGTCGAAACCGGCCGCAGCGCCGATGGGGTGGTCAATGTAGGTACGCCACGGCTGTTGCTCGGCGGTTTGAGGGGGAGTTGGTGAAAAGCTCCAAGCTCCAGTGAATCACCCATGATCAGGCACCCGTTGCCGGAAACTTGGAAATTGAAGTTTCACGGGAGCTTGGAGGTTGGCGTTTGGAGCTTTTTCTCCCCGGCGCTCGCCTTTTTTCGTCCATTTCGCATCGTTGCGGAATATCGACCGCTCCCCAGCGCTCTCATCCCCACTCGCCATGCACATCCGCACCCCCAAGGACTGGGAACTCCCCGAGTCCGCCGCCACCTCCGAGTCGCTCTACCACCTTTCCAAGCGCCGCGATTTTCTGAAGACGCTTGGCGTGACCGCGGTGGCGATCGCGGCCCGCGATGCGTTCGGCGCGGCGGCCCCGTTTCAGACCAAGCCGAATCCCGCGTACCGCGATCCCGCGCTCAAGCCCACCGGTTACGACTACATCACGAGCTACAATAATTTCTACGAGTTCGGCACCGACAAGGCCGAGCCCAAGGACCTCGCCAACCGCGGCTGGAAGACCGATCCGTGGACGGTCGAGGTCACCGGCCTGGTCAATACGCCGCTCAAGCTGGATATCAAGGACATCGTCGAAAAGGTCGGCGGCATCGAGCAGCGCGTCTATCGTTTTCGTTGTGTCGAGGCGTGGTCGATGGTGATCCCGTGGGACGGGTTTCAGCTCTCGAAGCTTCTGATGCTGGCCGACCCGAAACCCGCGGCGAAGTTCGTGAAGTTCACCACCTTCCTCGACAAGAAGGCCGCGCCCGGGCAGGCCGATGGCAATCTCGACTATCCTTACGTCGAGGGTTTGCGCGTGGACGAGGCGATGAACGAGCTGTCGTTCATCGCGACGGGGATCTACGGGAAGGCGATTCCCAATCAGAACGGTGCGCCCCTGCGGCTCGTCACACCGTGGAAATATGGTTTCAAAAACATCAAATCGATCGTGAAGATCGAACTGACCGAAAAGCAGCCCCGCGGCACGTGGGAGGCCATGCAGGCCCGCGAGTACGGGTTTTACGCCAACGTGAATCCGCAGGTGGACCACCCGCGCTGGACGCAGGCAAGCGAGCGGGTGATCGGCGGCGGTTTTGGCGGGCGCCAAAAAACCCTCATGTTTAATGGCTACGAGAAACAGGTCGCCGCGCTGTATCAGGGCATGGACCTGCGGAAGTTTTACTAAGCCGCTCCTTAGTAGCCGCGAGCGTGAGCGAGTGGATCGCTCCTGAGTGACGGGGTGCCACTCGCTCACGCTCGCAGCTACGGTCTGACCCCGTGCCCTTCCTCGAAAAACTTCTCCGCTCCAAGGCCTTCATCTGGACCCTGCTCGTGCTGCCGGGCCTCTGGCCGCTCTGGCCGATCTTCGTCCGGCCCGATCCGAGTGTCACGGCCGATGCGCTGAAATACGTGCTGCACCACCTCGGTTTCGTCGCGTGCATCCTGCTTGCGACTGTGCTCGCCTTCACTCCGCTGCGGGTGCTCTGGCCGAAGTGGGGTGTCTCGCAGGCTCTCAACCGCCATCGGCGCCTTGTGGGGGTCGCGGCATTTGTGTACGCGGCGCTGCACCTGATCGCGCATCTCATCTACGAAGGTGGTTTCGAGGTCTCGGCCATCCCCGCGACCCTCAAGACGGCGCTGACGAAACCGTTTCAGCTCACCGGGCTCATCGCGTTTTCGATCTTGCTCGTGCTTGCCGTCACAAGTCCTAACGCCGCGATCAAATGGCTCGGCGGCAAACTGTGGAAAAATATCCACCGCCTCGCCTATGTCGCCGCCGGCCTCGCGGCGTATCACCAAGCCGCCGCGCGCAAGGTCTTTCCGATGCAGGTGCTGTGGATCTTCGTGCCGCTCGCGCTGCTGGAGGTCGCGCGCATCTGGCGGCAGAGAAACCCGCGCGTTACCGCCGTCACTCCATCCGGTGCGGCACGAAGCGGCTGAGATTGCCGGTGATGCGGCGCGTGTCCTCGCGGATCCCGAGGCCGCAGGCTTCGTGGTTGACGGTCCATACCCCGCACACGGGGCGGTTGCCCGCGAAGTCCGGGATCGGGGCGAGTGCCTGGTAGATGAAGCCTTCTGCACCATAGTCTCCGTTGTTTTCCTCCACGGTGGCGCCGCGCTCGACGAGCGTGACGTTGGCGCCTTCACGACTGAGCACGGGCTTTCGGACGTAGTTGCCTCCGAGCGAGGCGTGGGCGGTTTCGAACGCCGGGAGGAGATTGGGATGGCCGGGATTGAGCTCCCAGAGGATCGGGAGCAGGCCCTTGTTGCTCAGAAGCAGTTTCCACGGGGGCTCGATAAAAAGGTTCTTTGCCGCCGGAAGAAAATCCGCGAAGGTCTCGTGCCACATCCATTCCCACGGGTAGAGCTTGAACAGCGCGTTCACCTCCGCGTCGTCGGCGTCCACGAACCGCCCGGCGGAGGCGTCCCAGCCGAGCGACTCGATGGGGACCCACTTCGTTTGAAAGCCCGCCTGCTGGCAGGTATCCATGAGGTAGGTGATCGTCTGCGTGTCCTCGGGCAGGTCGCTCACGGCGGCGAAGTGGACGCGTTCGGCGGCGACGTTACGCCAGGCCTCGATCAGCCGCTCATGGATGGAGTTGAACTGGTCGGCGCGCGGAAAACATTCTTGGAGCCAGTACCATTGCACGACGGCGGCCTCGATGAGGGCGGTCGGCGTGTCGGCGTTGTACTCGAGAAGCTTGGGCGGCGACTCACCATCGTACGCGAGATCGAAGCGGCCGTAGAGGCTGGGGTCGTCGCGTTCCCACGAAGCGAGAATGGCCGGGACGGCGTTCTCGGGGATGCCAAGACGCGACCACCAGCCGCGGTCGATCACGACCTGCGCGGCATCGAGGCCGAGCTGGTGCAGGGTGTTGGCCGCGGCCTCGAGGTCGTCGACCTCGCGCGGGGAAAAAACATAGCACGCGCTCTCATCCCAATACGGGCCGCCCTCATGGGTGTGATAGGTGAAGCCGAGGGCCTCGGCCTTCGCCCGCCAGTCGGGGCGCGGCGTGAGCGGAAAACGTTTCATGAGCCGGAACTGCCCCCGGAACTGTGGCCGGAGGAGCCGAAGCCACCGCGCTGGATCGAAGGCTTTGACGCAGGGGACGGCGACGAGGGTTTCGAGGCGGAGGGAGGGGCGCTCGACGGCTTCGAGGTCGTGGGAGGCGTTGTCGTCGGCTTGGCGGTCGTGGGCCGTGGCGAGCTGGGTGAACTTGGCGGAGTGGAAAAGAACGCCGGGCCGCCGGACTGACGGCGTCGGTTGCTGCCGAAGCTGGAATACGACGACGGGCGGGCGCGTCGCTCCTGTTCGTAGCGCTGCTGGGCGGCAAACGCGCTCGAGGCGGCGGTCGGGCTCGGCTGGGAACTCTGCATGGCCAGGATGAAGGGCACGGCCTGCCAGAGGCCGCCGCCGAAATAGCCACGGACAGGATCGTGGTGGTTGTACGGGTACGGATAAAACGCGTGATACGGCGCGTGATAGTAGCCTGCACCGGGGACGTACTCGTTGTTCGAATACGTGCGGTCCGCCGCGACGGGCGCGGCCGGCGGGCCGCCCTGTTCGACCAGGGTGTTGTCGGCGCTGTCCAAGCCGGCGCGGCGCCAGGCGTCCCAGGCCACCACCCCGCCGACGACCCCCATCGTGCCGAGGAGCACGAGCGCGACCTGCTTGCTGCGGCGCCCGGTGTTCGCGGGCGGCACTGGAAGGTACTCGCTCATCCCATGATGGCGGCGGCAACGACGACGCAGACGCCGAGGATGATTGCCGCGCCGAGGATGGCGGCGGCGACGTTGCGGTTCTTGATGATCTCCTCGTGGAGATTGCCGGGCGTGCAGAGATCGAAGATCTTGTAGCCGACGATTGCCAGCACGGTGCCGGCGAGAGAGAACACCGCCGTGGAAAGCAGGGCGCCACCGAGCGAGGTGGAGTGCCATTCGGACGGGGCGGGGGTCTGGGCAAGAAACGAAACGAGCGGTTGCATGAGTTTTGAAGAAGAACTGAATCAATATAGGACCCTGCGAACGACGCCGTAAATCAAAACACGGGCTTGTGGAAAAATCGTCGCGCGCTCCACTCGCGCCCCTTTTGACTCAGCGGGTCGTCGCGGCGAGAAACCACTCGACCGCATAGGTCGTGAGCTGGCCACCGGGGCCGGCGAGATTGTACTCGAAGGCGTGCGTCGCCCACGGCAGCGAAACGAACACGTGCGGGACCCGGTTCTCCGTCAGGCGCGCGTCGAGCCGTTCGCTCTGCCGGTGCCACACGAGCGTGTCGAGCTGGCCGTGGATCAGCAGCGTCGGCGGAGTGGAGGACGACACATGCAGGTAGCCGCTCGCGCTGTCGTAGAGCGCACGAGCCGTCTCCGGGGTGCCGCCGAGAAACTGCCGCATGAGTTGCGGGGATTTGAGCACGTCGTCCTCGCGCGAGTATTGCCACGCAAAGTGCAGGTCGGCGGGGGCGTAGAGCGCGATCACGCCGCGGATCGCCGGATCGCCCGCGGTGTAGCCGACGGCCTCGGCGATGTTGCCGCCCGCGGAGCGGCCGAGCAGCACAAAGCGCGCGGGGTCGAGGCCGAGGTGGGCGGCGTGGGATTTGAGGTAGGCGATGGCGGCGAGCGTGTCGTCACGCTGGGCGGGCCAGGGGGATTTCGGCGCGAGGCGGTAGTCGATGGCGGCGACGGCGTAGCCGAGCCCTGCCAGCCAGTGGTTGAAGTGCGCAAGTTCGGTGCGACTGCCGCGGTCCCAGCCGCCGCCGTGGATGAGCACGATGCACGGCGCGCGATCGCGCCCGAGGGCGCGGTAGAAATCGAGGGAAAGATCGCCCGCATAGACGAGTGTCTCGGACGGCACGGGCGTTGGGGAACGCGAGAACAGTCTGCTGAGCGAAAATGGCGTTCGGTCGATGGTCACCGGACCGAACTGGCGGGTGAGTTTTCCCGGCAGGCCGCCAGCGAGCCGCCACGCCTCGAGGCTCGGGCGCGTGAAGAGGCCGAATGCGAGCGCGCAGAGGAGGGCAGTCGCGACGGCGGGGGCGGTGGACGGGCCGCGGAAAACCCAGGCCAGCGTGCCGATGACGAGCGGGAGCAAGGCGAGCCAGTGGCCAAACTCTCCGGCGAGGAGTGCGAGTTTCCATTCGGACCAGTCGGGCGACTTCACGACCGTCAGGAGCGCGAGAACGAGGGTGGCGAGGGCGAGGAAGAGCAGGGACCAGCGGAGCATGTCACGTAGTACGACCGGGATGGCCGCACAGAGGCGCGAAAAGCGCGAAAGAAATCGCCGCCGGTGGGATTGGCGAGTGCGGGCTTTTCTTTTCGGCCGCATTCTGCGCGTGTTGGCGCCCGCCCATGCGCCGCCTCGACCAACTCCTCGCCAATCTCGGATACTGCAGCCGCAGCGAAGCGCGCGATTGGGTGAAGTCCGGCGCCGTGACGGTCCGCGGGGAGGAGGCGGATGACTTTGGGGCCCGGGTGAACGCCGCGGACGTGTGCGTCGACGGCGCGCCGCTCGATCATCCCGACGGCCTCCTCCTGTTGTTGAACAAGCCGCTCGGCCTCGTGTGCTCGCACGAGGCCCGCGAAGGCCCGAACGTCTACTCACTGCTGCCGGAGCGCTGGCGGCGGCGAAATCCCCAGATCACCAGCGTGGGCCGGCTCGACAAGGACACGAGCGGACTGATCTTGCTCACCGACCTCTCGCCGCTCGTGCACCGGCTGACCTCGCCGAAGCACAAGGTCGCGAAGGTCTATCGTGCGACGGTGGATCGCGATTTGTCCGACGACCTCATCCCGCGCTTCGCCGCGGGCACGCTCATGCTCGAAGGCGAGACGGAGCCGTGCGCGCCGGCGGATTTGAGGATCATTTCGTCCCGGGAGGCGGAGCTAACCCTGACGGAGGGCCGGTACCATCAGGTACGACGGATGTTTGCGGCGTGTGGGGCGACGGTGCTGACCCTGCATCGGGCGCGCTTTGGCGAATTGGACCTCGGTGACCTCGCGCCGGGCGCGTGGCGCGAGCTGCCGCTGGACCAGTTCGGCAGCGTTGCCCGGTGACCGGGGCAGGTGGGGGAATTACTTAAACACGCCGGGAAATTCCCCGGTGCCTTCATTTTGTGGTTCCCTGTGCCGATTAGACCAAGGCCATGGTCGCATCCGTCTTTTCCGATACCGAACTCATTCAAGTCGCGCAGGAGCTGCCGGCCGGCCCGCGGCTGCTCGTCGAGCTTGGCCAGCTGATCCGCAATTCGCGGACCGATTCGCGCGAGGTGGTGGCGTTGCTTCGCCAAGATCCGGCGTTGGTCGCCCGCATCCTCCGCATGGCCAATAGCGCCGCTTACGCGCGTGCTGAGCCGGCGGGGTCGCTCGAAGAGGCGGTAGCCGGGATCGGCTTTCGTGAAGTCCACCGCCTCGTCGGCGCCGTGGCGGCCTCCCAACTGTCCGACCAGAAGCTGCCGCTCTACGGCATGGACGGCGTGCGACTGCGCGAGAACGCCCTGTTTGTCGCGGTCAACATGGAGGAGATCGCGGAGGAGTGCGGCGAAGAGCCTCGCAGCTGCTACACCGTCGGTTTGCTGCGCTCGATCGGCAAGATGGCGCTCGAACTGCTCGGCAAGCGCGATCCGAGCATCCAGTCCTTTGCCGCAAGTGGCGAAACCGACTTGGATGTTTGGGAGAAGAAGACCTGGGGCGTGACCAATTGTGACGTGGCGGAGAAAATCCTCGTCCACTGGCGTCTGCCGCACGAGACCGTCATCGCGATCAAGCACCACTATCACCCGGCGGGAAAGCACAACCCGGTGATCCACCTCCTTACCCTCGCCGCCGGTTCGGCAGAGGACCGTTGCTACGGCCTGCCCGGCGAGGAAAAGATCCTTAAAATCACGCCGGAGAATTTTGCCAAGGCCGGTCTCGACGAACGGACCTTCTTCAAGGCCTGCGAGCGCGCGCAACGCACGTTCCAGCGGCTGCATGCAGCCTCGGGGGCATGAGTTGGGGTTCGGCGGCGACGCGCCGCTGAGGCGGGCCGACCTCGGGTGAAGAGATATCCGTGGCGTGTGCTGAGCGCCGTCCCTGCGGCTGCCTCTCGCGGAGCTCGTTCCTCTGAAATGAAAAGACGGCGACCGGAGTCGCCGTCTGCAATCAAAACGGCCGTGCTTACGGCTTACGGAATCAGCTCGATGCGACCGCTGTCGAGGTCGTAGCGGGCCGCGAAGATCTTGATCTCCCCGCTCTGGACGGCGTGCGAGATGATCGGCCCGGTGGCGGTGAGGGCCTGGGCGGCGCGCCGGGCGTTGCTGCGGATGGCGTTGTCGGTCTTGTCGCCGGACTGGTTACGGGTCTCCTTCACGGCCGGGCGGATGGCCTCGATGATGGTGCCGATGCGGCCGTCGGCGCGACCGCCGGCGATGGCGGCGGCAACGGCGCCGCACTTCTCGTGGCCGACGACGAGCACGATGGAGGCGTGCAGGTGTTCGACGGCGTATTCGATGCTGCCGATGACATGGTCGTTGAGGGTGTTGCCGGCGTCGCGCACGACGAAGAGGTCGCCGATGCCTTGGTCGAAATAGAATTCGGGAGAGACCCGTGAATCGGAGCACGTGAGGATGACGGCGAACGGCGCCTGGCCGGCGGCGGTCTCGACGCGGCGGGCCACACTTTGATTGGGATGTTCGGCGTGACCGGCGACGAAACGGGCATTGCCGTCGAGCAGGCGTTGCAGCGCGTCCTCGGGCGAGGGGCGTTCAGCGGAGACGGGGGCGGCGTGGGCTGGCTTCGCATGGGCGGCGGGTTTGGCGGCGGGCGGAGCGACGTGGGCGGCGGGAGCCGGTTTGACCGGGACGGGCGCGGCTGCCGGGGCCGCCGGCGGGGGCGTGGCCGCAGCCGGGGCAGCGGCCGCAGGTGCGGGCGTGGCAGGCGCGGCGGCCGCCGGAGCGGCATGGGCGGCCTCCGAGGCGCGCAGGGGCAGGAGCACGAGGGCGGGCAGCGCGAAGGCTGCACGCAGGACCGCGGCAGAGAGAGAAAGGGGAGCGTGCTTCATAGTGCAAAAAGCGCGAAGACCGAGGGTCCTCGCGCCCCTTGCTGACATCGGCCCGGGGAGCGAAAACTGAAGATCCGGGCCGGCCCTCCCGGGGTGGAAACTACGCAAGGGTTTTCCTGACTCAGGAGCCAGAGAAGAGCTCGTGCATCTCGCGAAGATAGCGGGGTACCGCCGTAGCGGAATCCTCCTTGGCCTCGTACTCTAGTGCGACCCAGCCCTGGTACCCTCCGTCGCGGAGGAGCTGGGTGAAGCGCTTGAGGTCCGCGGGGCGCGCGGTCGTCGCGGTGCCCTTGATCTCGGTCTTGAACTGGATGTTGACGGCATAGGGCACGCACTCGGCAAAATCGCGGTAGGGGTCCTCGGTGTGGAAATTGCCGGAATCGAGGTTGATGCCGACCCAGGGGCTGCGCACGGCCTTGATCATGGGCAGGAGGCTGGCGGCGCTGCCGATCGAGTCGTGGTTTTCGAGGCCGAGGAAGATGCCGCGCTTGCCGGCATAGTCGCAGCACTCCTCGAGGGCGGTGATCACCAGCTTGTCGGCGTCGGCGCGGGGGAGTTCCTTGGTCACGCCCGCGAAGACGCGGATGTGCGGGGCGCCGAGCAGCGCGGCGCGGTCGATCCACTGCTTGGTGGCGGCGATCTCGGCGTCGCGCTTCGGGCCGGGCGGGTGGGAGAAGTTGTTCCCGATGGCGGTGCCGCTGATGGCGATGCCGCGCAGGAAACAATGCCGGCGCAACTTCAGGAGGTAGTCTGCGCTCTCCTCGGCAAAAAAATAGCTCGTCAGCTCCGCGCCCTCGCAGCCCTGGGCCACACAATAGTCGGCGAAGGCGAACATGTCCGTGGCGCGGCCGGGCGGGACCTTGGGGTTCGGCTTGCCGCGCATGATCGGAAAATTCTCGCGAAAGGAATACGCCGCGAGGCTGAGCCGGAGACGGGGCCGGCCGGAGCGGCCCAGCGGACCGGGCGCGGCGGTGGCACCGGCCATGGAGAGAGGCGCGGCGGCGACGGCCAGGCCGGCGGCGGTGAGCTGAAGGAAACGGCGACGGGAGATGGGGTGCATGGGGAGCAAGACGTGGTAGGGAGCGGTCAGGGTGCGGGTTGATTGCGGCGCACGGGGCGGAGCATTCCGACGAAGAAGGGTGAGGTTTGAGCAAGGGATGCGCAGCGGAAAAACGCCGGCAGGAGTACTCTGGGCCAGAACCCAATCACTACCATGAAAACAAATGTTGGTTCGTATGATGCCGGGGTGCGTTTCGTGATCGGCTGCTGCGTCGTGTTCATGAGTGTCAACGGCTGGGGCTGGTGGGCGTTGCTTGGCCTGGTCCCGATCCTGACTGCCGCATGCAGTTTCTGTCCGCTCTACCTGCTTTTCCACATCGACACCGAGGCGTGGGAAGAGGGCTACGAGGCGCGGCACAACCACCACCTCCACGACAAGCACGGGCACTAGTTCCGGGTGCTGGGCAGGTGAAGGCCCCATCGGGTTGAGCGCGTTGGCGGAGAACCGCGCCGCGAAGCGGGAGTCTGTGCAGGGGTATGAATATCCCCGCTTCCGCCCCCCGTCCGAAGTCCGGCGCGATCCAGCAGGCGCCGGCCGGCTTGGCGCTTTGCCTCGTCGCGCTGCTCGCCGGCTGTGCGTCCGAACCCGTTTCCCACGTGGTCTCGGCCCCGCCGCCGCCTCCCCCGATGGCTGCGCCCACTGCCACGGTGGTGACCTATCCGGCCCCCGCTGCGCCCACGACGCAGACCACGCAGACGACCCAGACGACGCCCTCGGGCACCGTGGTCACCACGACGCAGACGCAGCCGGTGGCCCCGCAGTCGCCGCCCGTCAGCACGATCATTGTCACGCAGGCTCCGCCGGCGATGCAGACGGAGGCCGTGCAGGCGCAGCCGACTTCCTCTCACGTCTGGATCGCGGGCTACTGGACGTGGCGCACCACCCAGTACCAATGGATCTCCGGCCACTGGTCGCTGCCGCCGTATAACGGCGCGAAGTGGATGACACCCCGTTGGGAAACGGAAAACGGAGCCTATCGTTTTTACGAAGGCTACTGGAACTGAGTCCCGTAGTCTGCCAGGAGTCAGAAAAAATTCGGCGCGGAACGGTCCGCGCCGTCTGTATTTCTTGGATACGGCCGCGGCGGTTCCCCACGCTCGGGAGCGGGCGCGGCCTGTCCTCGCACCCGCGTCAGCCCGCGGAGCCGTCCTTGCGGGAGTGGAGGCAGAGGCGGTTGCCGGCGGGATCGGCGATCCAGGCCATCCAGCAGACGCGGGTCTCGACGGGTTCGATGAGAATCTTCACGCCGCGCTTCCGGCATTCGGCGATGGCGGCGGGCACATCGTCGACGGCGAGGGCGACGCAGGCGGAGCCGTGCCAGTCCCATTTCTTGTCCCCTTTGCGCGAGGTGCCGTCGTTGAGGCAGAGCGTGATCGGCGCGGTGTCGAACTCGGACCAGAAATCCTCCCACTCCTCGCCCGGCCGGAAGCCGAAGAGGTCCTGGTAGAAGGCGCGGGTGCCCGGCATGTCCTTCGTGTTGTACATCACGAAGTCGAGGGCGCGGACGGGGATCGCGGCGTTCTTGCCTGATAGGGATTTTGGCTTCGTTTTCTTCTTCGGATTTTTGGTGGTGGTGCGCGCCATGGGGAAATTTCAAACCGGAGACCGGGTGCGGAGCACGCTGGAAATGGCGCAGAGCTACACGAGCGGGCAGGGTGAACCGCAAAGACACATAGGTCGGCGCGAAGGCGGCGCGGACCAAGTCTGGATCAAACGATTTCGATCCTGAGCACGCAGACCTCCTTCACCGCGTGGTCGGGGTGCCAAGTGACGAGAAATTTGTTCTCCACCAGCGCCACCTCTAATGCGAGACCGTGTTCACCACGCTCCTGATAGTCGCCGACGGTGAAAGCATTTGAAGCCAGGCGTTGGAAGAAATCGAGCAACCGATCTCGCGAACCTCGTGGCAGATCGTTCAACGCCTCGCAGCTCGCGCGATTGAGGACGTAGTCGTAGCCGAGGCTCATCGGCCATCCCGGCAGAGATCCTGATGCAATTTCTCCACCTCGACTCGCGATACGCGGTCACCTTGTTCCATGCGCTCCATGCTACGGGTTAACTCCGCCTTGTGCGCGGGGTCGTTGACGCGGGAAAGGTGCAGCAGGAAGGCTCTCACCCGATTGCGGTCCTCGGGCGACATGCCTTCCAAGGCGGCTTGGACTTCCTGCACCGTGCTCATGACGGAGAGGATGCGACAGAGCAGGCGATTGGCAAACTGGATTTCAGCCCCGGGGGATGACCCGCGGGCGGGCTTGATTGTCAAAGAACGATGGACTGAAAATGAGGTGTGATCAAAACGAAGTCAGTGCATTCGCCGATCGCGGCGGACGACGGGCTGCGGATTCTGGCGACGCGGTTTCGCGGGCGCGGGCTGCCGGCGGATCGATACGACGTTTGGATGGCGAACCTCGGGCCGAGCGAGGGGCTCTTGAAATCGGTGCTGGCGGGGGAGATCGCGTGGAAGGAGTTTGCGAAGCGTTACCGGGACGAGCTGTTCGCGCCCGCCGCCAGCGACGAGGCCAACGAGACGATCAAGAACCACGGCCAGAAATTCACCCTGCGCCTGTTGGGCCGGCTCGCGGAGAAGGAGAATGTCACGTTGCTCTGTCATTGCGCGGAGGATACGACGGAGTGTCACCGGTTTTTATTGCAGAAGCTGATTGAGCGGGAGTGTGAGTGACGGGCGAGCGGTGGTCCGTCGCGCTACGGCGCGCGGACCGGTTTGAGTTCGAGCACTCGCTCCTCGCCGTCCTTGTTCGCGAGCAGGACGACCTGGCTCGGCGGCGAAAGGCCGACGACCGTGAATAGAACGCTGTTTTTTCCCGCAAAGTAAAATGAACCAACGTTGGCGTTTTTGATGCGCACTGCCGGCGGGTGACTTTGGGTTGGGCGGCTGGCGAGCCTGATATCCACGCAGAGGATGAACTCCGGGGCGATTTGCCGGCGGGTGATGAGCGGGCCGAAGGATTCAGGGTAGGTGCGATGCTCAAGCCACGCCCGGTCGACGCGGTACGACTCGCCGCCGAGTTCAAATTCGACCGGAGCGACCGCGACCTCTGAGGCGAAGATGCCGAGCTCCTGCGACTGTTTCACACTGGTGGTGGGGGTGTGATTGCGCAGCCAGGAGGCATATGCCTTGGCCTCGTTGTAGCGCCATACGGCCAGCAGGACGACGAGGAAGATCGCTGTGACCCACCAGATTTTCTTCGTGTTCATGAGCGGGGCGCGGAAAGGGCGGCGAGCATCGCGGAAAAATTATGAACGCTTGTGCGCTCGAGGCCGGGGAGATCGGCGAAGAGCGAACTGAGTTCATCGGACTTCGATTTTCCGTAGTGCGCGGTGAAAGCCGTTTCCGCTTTCTGCCGGAGCAGCGGGATGCCGTCTTTTCTCCGGCGGCGGTGGCCGATGGGGTACTCGATGGCGATTTTTTCGGTGGCCGTGCCGTCGGTGAAGAAGACCTGGACGGCGTTGGCGATGGAGCGTTTTTCGGGGTCGAGGTAGTCGCGGCTGTAGGATTTGTCCTCGGTGACGACCATCTTGGCGCGTAGGGTGTCGATGCGGGGATCGGCGGCGAAGCGGTCCTCGTAATGCTCGGCGGTGAGGTTGCCGACGATGAGGCCGACGGCGGTCATGTACTGGAGGCAATGGTCGCGGTCGGCGGGGTTGTGGAGGGGGCCGGTCTTGTCGATGATGCGGATCGCGGACTCATGGGTCGTCAGCTCGATGCGGGTGATTTGGTCGAGGCGGTTGTGGACTTGTGGATACAGCTTCACGGCGCATTCGACGGCGGTCTGCGCGTGGAATTCGGCGGGAAAGGAGATCTTGAAGAGAATCTGCTCCATCACGTAGCTGCCGAGGGGACGCGCGAGGGTGACGGGTTTGCCTTTGAACGAGACGTCCTGGAAGCCCCACGTTGTGGCGGTGAGGACGCTCGGGTAGCCCATCTCGCCGGTCATCGCGATGAGGGCGAGGCGGACGGCGCGGCTGGTGGCGTCGCCGGCGGCCCAGCTCTTGCGCGAGCCGGTGTTGGGCGCGTGGCGGTAGGTGCGGAGCGCGGAGCCGTCGACCCAGGCGTGGGAGAGGGCGTTGACGATCTGCTCGCGCGTGCCGCCGAGGAGCGCGGTGGCGACGGCGGTGGAGGCGACGCGGACGAGGAGGACGTGGTCGAGGCCGACGCGGTTGAAGGAGTTGTCGAGGGCGAGGACGCCCTGGATTTCGTGGGCTTTCACCATCGCGACGAGGAGGTCGCGGACGGTGATTTTCGATTTCGGAAATTCGATTTTTGATTGGAAGGCGGCGACGGGGGCGCCGGCGGCCTGGTTGCGGCTGAGCCAGTCGGTCACGGCGAGGATGGCGCCGAGGTTGTCGGATGGGTGGCCCCATTCGGCGGCGAGCCAAGTGTCGTTGAAGTCGAGCCAGCGGACGAGGGTGCCAATGTCGAAGGCGGCCTGGACGGGGTCGAGTTCGTAGGCGGTGCCGGGGACGCGCGCGCCGTTTTGAATCGTGGTGCCGGGGACGACGGGGCCGAGGAGCTTCGTGCACGCCGGGTAGGCGAGAGCCATGATGCCGCAGGCAAGCGTGTCGAGGAGGCACCAGCGTGCGGTGTCGAGGGCCTCGTCGCTCGGGGGCGTGGGATCGAGGACGTAGTCGGCGATCGTCGTGAGGAGGGTGTCGGTGGGCGGTCGGACGTTGGAGAGGGGGGCAGACATTTTTATTGAGTCACAGAGAGCACGGAGAGGAACACAGAGGTCACGGAGCGGAAGCTTGGGAGGCTGGAGGCGGTGAGGGGATAGGACGACGAGCCATCAGCGTTGTGCGAGCGGCACGTAGGGGCGGTCTTCGGGGCCGGTGTAGTGGGCGCTGGGGCGGATGATTTTGCCGTCGGCGCGCTGCTCGATGATGTGGGCGCACCAGCCGGCGGTGCGGGCCACGACGAAGAGCGGGGTGAACATCGCGGTGGGCACGCCCATCATGTGGTACGCGGGGGCGCTGAACCAATCGAGGTTGGGGAACATTTTCTTCAGATCCCACATGACTGTTTCGATGCGCTCGCAGATGGCGAAGAAGTTTTCCTCGTGGCCGGTGGCGCAGAGGGTGCGGGCGACCTCCTTGATGATCGCGCTGCGCGGGTCGCTGATCGTGTAGACGGGGTGACCGAAGCCGATGACGATCTCGCGGCGGGCGACGCGGGCGCGGATGTCGGCCTCGGCCTCGTCGGGGGTGCGGTAGCGGAGCTGGGTTTCGTGGGCGACCTCGTTGGCGCCGCCGTGCTTGGGTCCGCGGAGGGCGCCGATGGCGCCGGTGACACAGGAGTAAACGCCGGAGCCGGTGCCGGCGATCACGCGCGCGGTGAAGGTGGAGGCGTTGAACTCGTGCTCGGCGTAGAGGATGAGCGACTGGTCGAGCGCGCGCACGTGCGCGGGCGACGGGACGCGCTGGTGGAGGAGCGTGAGAAAATGGGCGGCGACGGAATCGGTCGGGGTCTCGACAGAAATGCGGCGGCCGTGGCGCGCGTAGTGGTGCCAGTAGAGGAGCAGCGAGGGGAGGCAGGCGATGAGGCGGTCGGCGATGGCGCGGGCGGTGACCGGATCGGTGGGGCCGGCGCTGCCGGGCACAAAGGGCTCGGGGTGGAGTGCGCCGAGGGCGGAGACGCCGGTGCGCAGGACGTTCATCGGATGCACGTCGGCCGGGAGTTGCTCAAGGATGGCGCGGATGGGCTCGGGCAGGTAGCGGAGCGTCGTGAGGCGTTCGCGGTAGCCGGCGAGTTCGGCGGCGTTGGGCAGGCGCCCGTGGACCAGCAGGTGGGCGACCTCCTCGTAGGTGGCGTGCGCGGCGAGATCGGCGATGTCGTAGCCGCGGTAATGGAGATCGTTGCCCGACTGGCCGACGGTGCAGATGGCAGTCTCGCCGGCGACGACGCCGGAGAGGGCCACGGATTTTTTCGGGGTGCGAGCGACCGGGTGCGGCGTGGAGGAGGCGGGCGGGGTGGGGTCGGTGCTCATGGGGGGAAGAAAGGAGTTAACCACAGAGACACAGAGGCACAGAGAAAGACCAGGAGAGAAGGGAGTGCTCCGTGCCTCTGTGTCTCTGTGGTTCAGATATTTTTGGTGGCCGAGGACATTTCCGGGGTGCGAGCGACTGGGTGGAAGTGGACGAGGGAGGAGGAAGGAGGGGAGGAATTTTGACCGCGGATTACGCGGACGGCGCGGATAAAGGCACGAGGCTCAATCGAGCCCATCGGCGATTCGGTGTTCCACAGTGGCATCAAGAGCAGTCATAACACGGCCGAGCAGCCCGGGAGGGCGCTGTGGCTTAGAAAATACGAACAAGGGTTTGCCGTGGTGCTTTGGCGGCCAGAGGACGTGGCTCTCGAACGAGGTTGAGCCGCAAAGGCCTAGCTGGCTGACGCCGGGGAATGTCCTCTCAAGCGCCGACAGAGTTGGGTCACGGCCATCGGCGTAGAATGAGGCTTCCCACCATTCTTGGCGCGATTCCCCGACGAAGATCAGGAAGTAGTCGTCGAGGTAGGGCCCGTTTTGATTGGTGTACTCACCGATGATGGAGATCGAATCGAATTGAACAGACCACGAGCCAAAGGTGGCTGACGAATAGTGAATCTGCCCGGCATCGCAGCACAATTTGCCGGAGTCGGGTGACTGCGAACTATCTGCGGATCCGAAGAGGCTCATGGGTGAGACGCACTAGGCTGGCGGCTGTGGAGATTTGTAGCCGAGGACATCGTAGAGGTCGGCGCGGGTCTGCATTTTGGAAACGACATTGCGCTGGGTGCCGTCGCGGCGGAGGGCGGTGTAGACGTCGAGCGAGGCGGAGGCGGCGGCGCGGCTGGCGCCGAGGGGATAGAGGACCATCGCCACGCCGGCGGTGCGGAGTTCCTCGACAGTGAAATAGGGGGTCTGGCCGAACTCGGTGAGATTCGCGAGGACGGGGACGGTGAGGGCCGCGGTGAAGGTGCGGTAGTCGTCGAGGGTGCGGAGGGCTTCGGCGAAAATCATGTCGGCCCCGGCGGCGACGTAGGCCTGGGCGCGGGCGAGGGCGGCGGGGACGCCTTCGACGGAGGCGGCGTCGGTGCGAGCCATGACGACGAAGGCGGGGTCGGGCTTGCCGGTGACGGCGGCGCGGATGCGAGCGGCCATCGCGGCGGTGGAGACGAGCTGTTTGCCGGGGAGGTGGCCGCAGAGCTTGGCCGGGACCTGGTCCTCGAGATGGACGGCGGCGACGCCGACGGCGGCGAGTTCATGGACAGCGCGGGCGGGATCGTCCCAGCCGGTGTCGATGTCGACGAGGAGGGGGAGCGGAACGCGTTGGGCGATGCGGCGGGCGTCGATCGCGACGTCGGCGAGGGTGGTGTCGCCGGTGTCGGGGATACCGTAGGAGTGGTTGGCCACGCCGGCGCCGGAGAGGTAGAGGGCGCGGAAGCCGGCGCGCTGGGCGAGGAGGGCGGCGTAGGCGTTGATGGCGCCGGCGATCTGGAGCGGACGTTCGGCGGCAAGGGCGGCGCGGAAGTGCGACCCGGGGGACGGCGCGGTGGTGCTCACAAGCGGTAGATATAGGGAAGGGGACATGGTGTCGAGGACCCTGCGTGGGCCGCGGATCGGGCCGGCGCGGGGAGCGAAGGCGCCGGGAGGAGGTTGGATTTGGTGCGATTTGGTCGGATGGGGTACGATCTGCCTCGAGACCTTGTCGAGCGCGACGGTGGCATGAGGTCGGTACCTACAGGAGCCAACCAACGGCGCGGCGAGGCCGGCCCCGCTTCGTGGGTGGTGAGGTGGTTGGCCGGTGGTCTGGCGGCGGCGGGTTTCATGAGGTCGGATCTGGTCGGATTTGGTGCGATTTACCGCTGAGGTGGTTTTGACGGGGCGGGCTCGCCCCGAAATCGCCAACTCCGCTGAACGTCACCGGTGTCTGGCGGCGGTCGCTGGGGCGGTGGGACGGGACGGTCAGGCCGGAGGTACCTTGATCTACCTTGATTTGGTCGGATTTGCTTGGATTGGGTGCGATCTGGTTGGATTTGCCTGGAGACGGACTTTGTCGCGGGGCGGGGGTGGTGGTCGGTTGGAGGTCGGGGAAATTTCATTTTCCGCGATGGCGCGGATGGGCACGGATCAAGGCAGGACGGGGCCGGCCCAAGGGCGGGCAACCCAGGCCCGTGAGATCGGACCTTTCGGCGGATCGGCTGCCCTGGGCGTGAATCCGCGTGCTTCGCGGCGTGGTTGGAGTGGGTGGGAGGTGATCGGATGCGGCGTGCGGGCGGTGGGAGAGGACGGGACTTTGTCCGGGCATGCCCCGGCTTCGGCGGCGGGGGCGCTGCCGGAGCCGAGTGAGAAGAATGGATGTTCTTCCGACCTTTTAGAACAATAATCAAGTATAAAAGTTCTTAAAAGAAACAAAATATGGGCCTTCGCCACGGTAAGGGCGGCTGCGGCTTCCGGGGGAGGGTTTATACTCAGAGGATTGGGCGAGCTTCCCGCAAATGTGCCGAGGCGGGGCGGGATGCGGGTTTTCCTGACGGGATTTGGCCGGGGTGGAGCGCCGAATCCCCTCAGGTCAGCGACTTGGGGGGCGAAGGAATTAGACGCGGCCCCGCGGTCGCATCCAATCCCTACTGACCCCATGCAACTCGGAACTAAAATCATCGGGGCTGCGCTTGCGGCCGTGGCACTGACCGTGGCAGCGACACTCACGGTGCAGAAACATGTCATCGAAAAGCAGGGGGTGGAGCTCACGGTGGGCACGATGCGGGCGGCGGTGATCGAGGCGGAGAACGTGCGCGAGAGCATCTCCTTCCTCGGAAAGAACGGGGCGTTCGACCAGAAGAAGCTGCTGGCCGACTACCGGGCGTCCGGCGACCTGCGGACCTCGACGATCTACGACACGATCCCCGTGGTGGCGGCGTGGGAGGCGATCAAGAAGGTGGCGGAGCAGGAGGGGTTCGAATTTCGCGTGCCCAAGAACCAGGCGCGCAACCCGAAGAACACCCCGACGGCGGACGAGCAGGAAATCCTCAAGGCGCTGGAGTCCGGCAAGCAGACGGAATACCTGCGGGTGGACCGCGCGGCCAACCAGATCGTGTTTGCCCGGCCGATCAAGCTGACGGCGGACTGCCTGACCTGTCATGGAGACCCGGCGACGAGCCCGACCAAGGACGGCAAGGACATGGTGGGCTTTGCGATGGAGAACTGGAAGACCGGCGAGGTGCACGGGGCCTTTGTGCTCAAGGCGGACCTGAAACGCGTGGACGCCGTGGTGCTGGCCGGGATGGTGCGCAGCGTGGCCTGGGTGGTGCCGCTGATGGTCGGCATCAGCGTGGGCTTCTATTTTCTCAACCGGCGGATGATCGTGCGGCCGCTGCTGGCCTCGATCACGAGCCTGCGGGCGGCGAGCGAGCAGACCTCGGCCGCGGCCGGGGAGATTTCCAACGCGAGCCAGGGCCTCGCGCAGGGGGCGAGCGAACAGGCGGCCACGCTGCAGGAGACGAGCGCCTCGCTGGAGGAGATCGCGGGGATGACGCGCCGGAACTCCGACACCGCGGGCACGGCCAAGGCGCTGGCCCACGAGACGAGCGTGGCGGCGGAGAACGGGGCGCGGGGGATGCAGGACATGAACCGCGCGATGGCCGAGATCAAGACGGCGAGCGGCAACATCGCCAAGATCCTCAAGACGATCGACGAAATCGCTTTTCAGACAAACATCCTCGCGCTCAACGCGGCGGTCGAGGCGGCCCGCGCGGGCGAGGCCGGCATGGGGTTCAGCGTGGTGGCGGAGGAAGTGCGCGCGCTGGCCCAGCGCAGTGCGGCCGCGGCGCGGGAGACGGCCGAGCGTATCGAAGATTCGATCCAGAAGAGCGCCAACGGCGGGGAGATCTGCTCGCGGGTCGAGGTGAGCCTGCAGGAGATCGTCACCAAGGTGCGCCGCATGGACACGCTCGTGGCGGAAATCACCGCCGCGTCGGGCGAGCAGCATCAGGGCGTGGTGCAGGTGAATGACGCCATGGCGCAGCTGGACAAGGTCACGCAGGGCAACGCGGCGGGCGCCGAGGAGACCGCGAGCGCCTCGCAGGAGCTCAGCGCGCAGGCGATCGAGATGGATCGCGCTGTCCAGGACCTGCTGAGCTTGGTGGGCGGCGGCCAGGAGGCGGCCGCCGGGCGCGTTGGCAGCGTGATGCCCGTGGCCCAGCCCGACGCTTCCGAGCGGACGGTCGAGACGAGCGCGGGCTAAGCGCGGCGGGCCAGCCGGCGGAGCACCGGGCGCAACGGATAGTAGAGGACGGCGACGATCAGGGGGACGCTGACGAACCAGGCCGTCGCGGCGTGGACCCCGGTCAGGCCGAAGCGTTCGAGAAAGGCCCACGGGTCGGCGCGGAAGGCGGCGACGAGCGTGGGGATCGAGAGCGGCACGGGCTCGGCGCGCCAGATCCATTCGCCGGCCCGCACGTAGGCGAGAATCAGCACGAGCTGCAGCGGGCCGAGGAGCTGGTTGAGGACTTGGAGGATCGGCTGGTTGAGCCGGAGGGCGAGGCCGACGCCGAGGTTGAGGAGGGCGGTGAAACCGAGGAACGGCAGGAGGGAGCAGGCCGTGCCCACCGCGAGCGTGAGCGCGAGGCGGTCGGGGGTGACGCCCTGCGTGAGCTGCGCGCGCAGCGGGGCGATCAGGCGGCGTTGCCAGAACGACGGGCGCGGGGCGGCGGGGGCGGGGGAGGCGGTCACGGGGAAGGACTACGCGTGGCGGGCGGCGGCGGATTCCCGCCGGGAGCGCGGGACGGGGAGAAGTTTTTTCGCGAAACGGTTGGCAAGCGGCACCCTTATTGCATCGTTGGGACCATGCTGGCCATTGCCGATCTCACGAAATCGTTTGTGTCGCCTGAGGGTGAGCGCGTGGAGATCGTGAACGTGCCGAGCTTTACCTTGGCGGCCGGCGAGCAGGCGGCGCTGCGCGGCGAGAGTGGCTCGGGCAAGACGACGTTTCTCCACCTGATCGCGGGCATCCTCGCGGCGGACAGCGGGCGGGTGACGATCGACGGCGCGGAGATGACGGCGCTCGGCGAGGCGGGGCGCGACCGGCTGCGGGCGGAGAAACTGGGCTACGTATTTCAGACGTTTAACCTGCTGCAGGGCTTCACGGTGCTGGAGAATGTGGTGCTCGGGATGAGCTTTGGGCCGCGCGGGGCGGACCGGGCGCATGCGAAGGAAGTGCTGGAGCGCGTTGGGCTGGGGCACCGGCTGGATCATTTTCCGCGGCAGCTCTCGACGGGGCAGCAGCAGCGCGTGGCGGTGGCGCGCGCGCTGGCGAACCGGCCGAAGCTCGTGCTGGCCGACGAGCCGACGGGGAACCTCGACCGCAAGCACTCGCGGGACGCTCTCGCGCTGATCCGCGAGGTGTGCCGGGAGAACGGCGCGGCGCTGCTGCTGGTGAGCCACGACGAGGAAGTGCTCGGGCAGTTTGAGGGGCACCGGGATTTTTCCGTGATCAACGCGGCGCTTAAGGAGGCCGGCCGATGACAACGCCGCTCATTGTCTACCGGTCGCTGCGCCAGCACGCGCTCTCGACCGTCATCACGGCGGGGAGCATCGCGCTCGCCTGCGGGCTGCTCATGTGCGTGTGGATGGTGAAGACGCAGTCGCTGACGGCGTTTACCCAGACCACGACGGGGTTCGACGCGGTGCTCGGCGCGCGCGGGTCGAAGCTGCAGCTCGTGCTCAACGCGATCTTCCATCTCGAGGCCTCGCCGGGAAACCTGCCGTGGGCGGACTACGAGATGGTGAAGCGCCACCCGGCGGTGAAGACGGCGATCCCGCTGGCGGTGGGCGACAACCTGCGCGGCTACCGCATCGCGGGGACGATTCCCGAGCTGTTTGAAAAGGTGGAGTTCGCGCCCGGGAAGAAATTTGCGGTGGCGGCGGGCGGAAAATTTTTCTCGGATGCGGCCGGCGCGCGCGAGGCGGTCGTGGGAGCGTTTGCGGCGCAGCGCCTCGGGCTGAAGGTCGGCGACACGTTTCAGCCCTTTCACGGCCTGGCCTTCGACGAAAAGAACAAGCACGACGAGACCTACACGATCGTGGGCATCCTCACGGCGACGAACACGCCGGTGGACCGCGTGGTGTGGATCCCGATCAAGGGTGTGCAGACGATGAGCGGGCACGACGCAAAGGCGGCGACGGACATCAGCGCGGTGCTGATCCAACTGCGCACGCCGAGCGCGGGCTTCATGCTCGACATGCTGTACAACAAGCAGGGCAACCGGCTGACGCTCGCCTATCCGGTGGGCGCGATCATCGCGGAGCTGTTTGGCAAGATCGCGTGGTTTGACCAGGTGCTGACCCTCGTCGCGTACCTCGTGGCGCTGGTGGCGGCGGGCTCGGTGCTCGCGAGCATTTATAATTCGATGAGCGCGCGGCGGCGCGACCTCGCGATCCTGCGCGCGCTCGGGGCGCGGCGGCGGATGATCTTTGGCGCGGTGGTGGCCGAGGCGGCGTGCATCGGCGTGCTCGGCGCGGCGGCGGGGTATGCGGTGTATTTTGCGCTGCTCACGGGCGTGGCGGAGGTAATCCGCGCGCAGACGGGCGTCGTGCTCGACGTGGGCGCGAAGCACGCGGTGCTCTGGGCGTGCCCGCTGGCGATGGTCGCGCTGTGCGCGCTCGGCGGCGTGGTGCCGGCGATCAAGGCGTATCGGACGCCGGTGGCGGAGACGCTGACGCCGACGTCGTGAGGCGGGGATAGCGAGGCGAGGAGCCCGGTCAGGCTGACCGGGCTACGCGGCGGTCGGGGCGCGGCGCGGGGAGGTTTCGAGGTGGCTGGCGAGCTGCGTGGCCTCGGCGACGATGGAGGGGGGATAGCCGCTGAGTTCGAGGAGTTTGATGGCGTTGCGCGAGCGCACGGGGCCGGGGCGGATGCGGTAGTCGAAGCCGTAGCGGCCGTCCACGACCTGGTCGCTGAAATGATAGAGCGCGTAGGTGTCGGCGAGGAGGTCCTGCAACTCGAAATCGTGCGTCGTCGCGAAGACGATATGGTGTTGGGCGAGGTGGCGCAGCACGGCGGCGGAGGCGGCGATGCGCTCGACGGTGTTGGTGCCGCGGAAAATCTCGTCGATGAGGAAGACGTGGAGCGGGCCGTCGGCGGGCGCCTGCGTGAAGCCGAGGACCTGTTTGATCTCGGTGAAGAAATAGCTGCTGCCCTCGACGAGGGCGTCCTCGCGGCGGATCGCGGAGCGGACGATGGCGCGGGGTAAAATGGCACGCTGCGCGAGGCAGAAGTGGAGGGTTTGGGCGAAGACGAGGTTGAGGGCGAGGGTGCGGACGAAGGCGGTCTTGCCGGCCATGTTGGGGCCCGCGACGAGGGCGCTGCGGTCTGTGAGGGCGAGGTCGTTGGCGACGGCGGCGGGGATGAGCGGGTGATAGAGGCCGGTGACGTCGAGGTGGCGGGACGCGACAAGGTTCGGGACACACGCGCCGGGCACGCTTTCCAGGTAGGAGGCGACGGCGATGGAGGCGTCGAGCGCACCGACAGCCTCGAACACCTCGACGAGGGTCTGGCGGTGGGTGCGGAGGGAGCGGATGGCGTGGAGAAAGACGACGGTGTCCAGCAGGCAAAGCATGTTGAGGTAGCCGAAGAGCGCCTGGATCAGTTCGGGGAGGGAGGTGCGGTCCATGGCGAGCCAGCCGAGCTGCTTTTGCACCGTGGTGATCAACGCGGACGAGCCGCGCAGTTTGGCGAGCGGGGGCAGGGCATGCGAATCGGGGAGCTGGCCGAGTTCCTTCGCGGTGGCGAGGAGCGCGACGACCTGGGAAAATCCGGTGAAGTGAGGGAGGATCTTCTGGCCGTAGGTGGCGTAGATGACGACGTTGATGCAGACGAGCAGGAGGGCGGGCAGGAAAAGGGCGTGCAGGAAGAACATGCCCACGAGACAGGCCGGGGTGAGCGCGCTCAGGAGCAGGAAGAGCCACGCAGCGGGGGGCGCGGGCGGCAGTTCCCTCACCAGCAGGGGGACCAGGTAGGCCGCGCCGGCGCCGTCGAGGCGAGTCATGAGGAGTTGGATACGCTCCCGTGCCGTGGCGTCGCGGCGAAAAATCCCGTGCTGGCGGGCGCGCTCCGCGAGCACCGCGGGATCGGTCTCATAGGTGCGCAGCCGGTGGTAGAGCACCTGACGGCCGGGCATACCGGTGGTGCGGTCGATGGTCGCAAAAACCTCGTCGAGGCCGAGATCGCTCCAGGTGGAGTCGTCGATGACGGATGGCTTGGCGAGGGAGGCGGCGTGCCGGTGAAAGAGCGCGATCAGGTCGGTGGGCCGCTCGCGGGCGACGGGCTGGCCCCAGGCCTGACGGAGGTCGGCGAGGCGCTGGCGGTCGCGGCCGCTCCGGGGAACGAAGGGGGGGGCGGGGCGCGACGATGGGTCGGGACTCATGCGGGGGCGCCACCGTGAGCAGCGAGGGGAGCCGAGGCAACTGCGGCTTGGATGGGCGGTTCGCGGAGCGGGCGGGCGGCGGGCTGGACGCCGGCCGCGATGCACGAAGCAAGAGGAGCGGTCAGGCCGAGCGGGCCACGGGCGCCTCGTCGTCGCGGCGCGGGGAGCCCCCGCCGTGGAGGGCGGTGTAGAACGGGTCGCCGGGGCGGATCGAACCGCGTTCGACGGGCCGGCCGGTGAAGGCGCTCTTGTAGAGGGCGGTGAGCAGCTCGAGGGTGCGGCGGGCGTCGTCGCCGCTGGTGAGCGGACGCGTGCGCGTATCGAGATTGTGGATAAAATCGGCGAGCTGGGCGGTGTGCGTCGAACCGGTGTCGGCCGGGGAACTCTGCCAGGCCTGGGCGAGGCTGTTGCCCTCCTCGTGGGCGTTGGGGGCGAGGGTGAAGCGCCAGTTGTCGCGGGTGTAGCCGTAGAGGTGGGTGAGCTCGAGGGTGGCGCGCTGGTAGTCGAGGCGGATGTAGGTCTCCTGCCGCGGGCTGAGCGCACTGTTGACGACGGAGGCGAGGGCGCCGCTGGCGAAGCGGATCAGGGCCATCGAGACATCCTCGACCTCGATGGCGCGGTCGAGGGTGGCGGCCTGGGCGCGGATCTCAGCCCAGTCGCCGAGGAGGTGGAGGAGGTGGTCCATCGCATGGATGCCGAGGCCGGTGGTGGGGCCGCCGAAATCGGTGGCCCATTTGCCGCGCCACGGCACGGCGTAGTAGCCGGCGTCGCGGAACCAGAGGGTGTTGCAGACCGCCACGAGCGGGCGGCCGAGCAGGCCCTCGGCGGCGAGGCGGCGGACCTGGGCGGTGGACGAGGCGAAGCGCTGTTGGAACACGCAGCCGGCGAACCGGCCGGTGCGGCGCTCGGCGGCCTCGATGCGGTCGAGTTCGGCGAGGGAGGCGCAGAAGGGTTTTTCGCAGAGGACCCAGGCGCCGGCCTCGAGGGCGGCGATGGTCATGTCGGCGTGGAGCGCGGGCGGGGCCGCGATGAGGACGAGGTCGGGGCGCACGTCGCGCAGGGCGGCGGCGTAGTCGGTGCTGAGCGCGGCGATCTTGTGGCGGGCGCCGAAGATCCGCAGGCGTTCGGCATCGACCTCGACCGCGCCGACGAGCTGGACGCGGCCGGCGGAGCCTTCGACGGCGCGGACGTGGGATTCGGCAACGCTGCCGGTGCCGACCAGGAGGGCGCGATAGGTCTGGCTCATGGGGTGGGCGGTCTGAGTGCCCCCGCGCCCGGGGTGGGTCAATGGGCAATGCCGCCCCCGGGGGCGCAAAGATTGCCAGACAGTCCGAACGTAACCGGCTGGTGCGCCGGCTCCGCGCAAAGTGAAAAGAATTTTTTGACGAACGTCCTTGGTCCGCTATCGTCTAGCCCGCTATGAAATCCTCGCGCTTGCTTTCCCTGGTCCTGGTCTCGGCGGTCTTGGGCGGCGGCGTGGCGACACGGGCGGAGGACACGAAGGCGGCGGCCGCACCGGCGCCGACGGCTCCCGTGGCAGCACCGGCCGTCGAGAACGGCTACCTGAAGCTTGGTTTCGACCAGCTGGCGTCGTATGCGTTTACGCCCCCGCCCTTTGACCCGTCGGCCGATCCCAAGGCGACCCCGCCGAGCGGCGAGGAGCAGATCCCCGCGGCGGTGAAGGCGTGGAACGGCAAGAAGGCCGTCGTGACGGGCTTCATGGTGCCGGTGAAAATGGAGAAGGGTCTCGTCACGGAACTCCTGCTCATGCGCAACACGATGGCCTGCTGCTATGGCTCGGTGCCGAACATGAACGAGTGGGTCGTGATCAAGATGAAGAACGGCATCCAGCCCCTGATGGATGTGCCGGTGGCGATTTACGGTTCGATCAAGGTCGGCGCGATGTTCGAGAACGGCTACATGACCGGGCTCTACGAGGTGACCGGCGAGAAGATGGCGGAAGTGAAGGAATAAGCGGCAACGCCCCACTGCAGTATCCGAGGGGTAGGGACGCCTCTCCGAGGCGTCCGTTCAGGGCCTGCGCAGGCCTTGGAGGGGGCCAAATATCCTGAGGCGGACGGCTCGGAGAGCCGTCCCTACCGGGAGATGTCGATCTGCGTGAGCGTGCGGAAGCCGCGCTGGCCGAGGGCCTGGGCGGCGACGTCGGAATCTTCGGCATTGATCGCGAGGGCGGACTTTCCCTCGGGGCGCTTCATGAAACTGTAGACGTAGTGGACGTTGATCTCGGCCTCGTAGAGGGCGGCGAGGACGTTTTTCAACTCTGATTCGTCGGTGATCTCGACGGCGAGGACGTTGCACTCGGTGTAGGGAAAATCGTTGTTCACCATCAGCTCGCGGGCCTTGTCGGGGTCGTCGACGATGAGGCGGACGATGGCGCTGTCCGTGGTGTCGAGCACGGTGATCGCGATGATGTGAACGTTGTTGTCCTTCAGGAGGCCCGTGAGATCGAAGAGCCGGCCGACGCGGTTCTCGCAGAAGACGGAGAACTGTTTCACGGGATCGTTGGAGGAAGTGCTGATTTGCGCGGCCATGGCGGAGGAAAGATGGCGCAGACGGACAAAACGGTCAATTGCGGGCTGGCTTCCGGCGCGGCGCGGCGCGTAGCGTGCGGCGGAATGCCGCCCGTCCCGCCCAACCCCCACGTGGCCCTGCAGCGTCGCGCCCATGACAGTGCGCGACTGGTGTTGCGCGGCATCGCGCTGAACGCGGTGCTGGCGGCGGCGAAATTCGCGGGCGGGATCTTCGGCCACACCTACGCGCTGATCGCCGACGGGGCGGAGTCCACCCTGGACATCCTCTCCTCGCTGCTGGTGTGGGCGGGTTTTCGCGTGGCGGCGCGGCCGCCCGATGCGGACCATCCCTACGGCCATGGCAAGGCGGAGCCGCTCGTCGCGCTCGCGGTGGCGCTGTTTGTCTTTGCGATGGCGGGCTGGATCGCGTTGCACGCGGCCCACGAGATCGTCACCCCGCACCAGGGGCCGGCTTGGTGGACGCTCCTCGTGCTGGCGGGCGTGGTCGTGACGAAGATGTGGTTTTCGCGACGCATGGACGCCGCGGGCGAGGAAGTCGGCAGCACGCTGCTGGGGATCGAGGCGATGCACCACTGGTCCGACGCGATTTCCTCCGGGGCGGCGTTTGTCGGCATCTGCATCGCCCTCTGGGGCGGCAAGGGCTGGGAAACGGCGGACGACTGGGCGGCGCTCTTCGGCTGCGTGATCATCGCGATCAACGGCATCGGGATGTTCGGCAAGGCCCTGCGCGACGTGATGGACACTGCGGTGGCGGTGGATTTTGAAAACGAGATCCGCGCGCTCGCGCTGGCCGTGGACGGCGTGAAGGCGCTCGACAAGGTCCGCGTGCGCAAGAGCGGGCTGTCGCACCTCGTGGACATCCAGGTCCGCGTGGAGGGTGCGCTCACGGTGCGCGAGGGGCACGCCATCGCCCACGCGGTGAAGGATGCCCTGATCGCGTCGGCGCCGCATACGATCAGCGACGTGACGGTGCACATCGAACCGGCGTAGGGTCGCGCGGTCCGGCGGCACGAGCCTGCGTATGGGGGGGACGGGGATTCTCTTCGACGCGAAACCGTCGCTCTCGAACGATTCCCGCGGCTGCGACGTCGGACGCCACCATTCGCTCGTACGCGGCTGACGTGGAGCCTGCAGCTCACGAAGCAGCGGTAGGCAAGTGCATAAGAAACCGCGTCTGGTTTCACGGCCGACCGCGGTTTTTTTGTTCATCGGCGTGGCTGCGGGAATCTCGTTTGATTCTCTCGGCTGTAGCGTAAGCTATTATTAATTAACGTAATAAAGATAAAACCATCTAGTAGATTTTCTGCATAAGAAAGGCAGGTGCCCGGGTCGGCCAACCCTTATGAAATGCGGTAAACCAGCTTCTTCCACGCGGCCACGAGCGGCTTTCCGGTTTACTCCGGTGGTGCGCCGAACATCGTTTAAGTTTGAAATGAAAAAAAGAAATCCCTCCACCCCACTCAGCAGCAACAAGAACCTCCTGCGCTGGGTCGAGAAGATGGTTCAGCTTTGCCAGCCCGACGCGATTCACTGGGTCGACGGCTCGCAGGAAGAATACGACGCGCTCTGCGCGCAGATGGTCGCCGGCGGTACGTTCATCAAACTTAACGAGCAGAAATGGCCCGGGTGCTATCTCGCCCGCTCCGACGCCAGCGATGTCGCGCGCGTCGAGGACCGCACCTACATCTGCGCGCTTTCGAAGGAGGCGGCGGGCCCGACCAACAACTGGGTCAATCCCTTCGAGATGCGGAAGACGCTGAAGGGCCTCTTCACGGGCTGCATGAAGGGCCGCACGATGTTTGTGCTGCCGTTCAGCATGGGCCCCATCGGATCGCCGATGTCGCAGATCGGCGTCCAGCTCACGGACTCGCCCTACGTGGTGGTGAACATGCGCATCATGGCGCGCATCGGCCTCCGGGTGTTTGAGCTGATCGACAAGGATTTCGGCCGCGTCGTCCCGTGTGTCCACTCCGTGGGCATGCCGTTGGACGCGGGGCAGAAGGATGTCGCCTGGCCGGCCAACAAGGAGAAGTACATCGTCCACTTCCCCGAGACCCGCGAGATTTGGAGCTTTGGTTCCGGCTACGGTGGCAATGCGCTGCTGGGCAAGAAGTGTTTCGCCCTCCGCATCGCCTCCGCGATGGCGCGGGACGAGGGCTGGATGGCCGAGCACATGCTCATCCTCGGCGTGGAAAACCCGCAGGGCGAGAAGACCTACGTCGCCGCGGCCTTCCCGAGCGCGTGCGGCAAGACCAACTTCGCCATGCTGATTCCGCCCGCGCATTTCCAGAAGCAGGGCTGGAAGGTGTGGACCGTCGGCGACGACATCGCCTGGATCAAACCCGACGCGGAGGGCCGCCTCCGCGCGATCAATCCCGAGGCCGGTTTCTTCGGCGTCGCGCCCGGCACGTCGAACAAGACGAACCCGAACGCGATGGCCTCGCTCGCGAAGAACACGATCTTCACCAACGTCGCGCTCACGCCCGACGGCGGGGTCTGGTGGGAGGGCATGACGGATGAGCCGCCCGCCTCGGCCATCGACTGGCAGGGCAAGCCGTGGACGCCCGCGATCGCGAAGGAGACCGGCGCCAAGGCGGCGCACGCCAACTCCCGCTTCACCGCACCCGCCAAGCAATGTCCGACGATCGACGCCGACTGGGAGAGCCCGGAGGGCGTGCCAATCAGCGCGTTTATCTTCGGTGGCCGCCGCGCCACCACGATGCCGCTCGTGTTCCAAGCCTTCAACTGGTCGTGCGGCGTTTATGTCGGCGCGACGATGGGCTCGGAGATGACCGCCGCCGCCGCCGGGACGATCGGCAAGGTCCGCCGCGATCCGATGGCCATGCTCCCGTTCTGTGGCTACAACATGGGCGACTACTTCCGCCACTGGATCTCGATGCAGCGCAAGCTCACCGAGACCCCGCGGGTCTTCCACGTGAACTGGTTCCGCAAGGACAAGGACGGCAAGTTCATCTGGCCGGGCTTCTCGGAAAACATGCGGGTCCTCAAGTGGATCGTCGACCGCGCCCGCGGCGGCGGCCGGGCCAAGGAAACGCCCATCGGCTGGGTGCCCCGTTACACCGACATCGACTGGACCGGCATGGACTTCCCACAGGAGAAGTTCGAGGAACTGCAGGCTTTCGACCGCGCTGCCTGGCGTTCGGAAGTGCTTGGCCACGAGGAGCTCTTCATCGACCTCCACTCCCACCTGCCGAAGGAGATGATCTACGAGCGCGAGCTCCTGATCTGCCGGATGTAACGCAGATATTTTGCCAGATCAGGGCGCGGTGAATTCCGCGCCCTTTTTTGTGGATGAAATTTCAGGTCCGCTCCGGATGTGCCGATAGGACCGGGTGATGAGCGCTGTATTGTCCGTTAACCCCGTTACACGGGAAAAGATTCTGACTACCGCCCGGCTGTTGCCGGCCGCGCCGCAAGTGATGGCGGGGCTGTGCGAGCTCCTGCAGGACGTGAATTCCGACCTCGACCAGGTCGCGAATCAGATCCGCGTGGACCCGGCGCTGTCCGCCCGGGTGATCCGGATCAGCAACAGCCCGGCCTATGGCGGCAGCCGGATCGGCTCGGTGGACGAAGCCGTCAATCGCGTCGGTTTTGGCGAAATTCTCCGCCTGGTCGGCATCGCCTCGGTGTCGGGGCTCGTGGACCGCGCGCTGACATTTTACGGGATCGGGGCGGAGCGCATGCGCGAATCGCTGCTGATGCACGCGCTGGCCAGCGAGGCGCTCGCGCGCCGGGCCGATGTCGACCCGCGCACCGCCTACACGGGCGGCATCCTGCGCACGCTCGGCGTCATGGTGCTCGACCGCATCGCCCGGGAGCGGAAACCGGCGCCGGAGGTCTACAGCCCGGAGCGGTTCCTGAGCTACCCGGCGTGGGAGAATTTTTCGTTCGGTGTCACCAACACCGGGGTCACGACCACGGTGCTGGACGAATGGCGGTTTCCGGCCGAACTGGTGGCCGGCTTGGAGGCGCATCTGCTGATCCACGACAGCGACTACGACGACCGGCTTGCCGTGGTGCTCAATCTCGGCGGGGCGATCGTCGCCGAGGCCGGCCTGGCGCTGGCGGGCGAGGCGAGTGCCTGGACGCCGACGGACAACAAATTTTCGGCCACGGGCCTCGACCGCGAACAGTTGCGCGAGGCGGGAGCCGAGGCACGCACGCTGTTTGACCGGCAGCGCGTGGCGTTCGCCTGAGCGCCGGCGCCGGGGTTCCTCCCGGCTTGCGGAACAATTTCTGCTCAGTATGGTTCCGACGAACCATGCGACGAGCGATTTACATCCTGTTACTGAGCCTCACGGCCGCGGCGCGCGCCGCCGTGCCCCAGATACTGGAGGACGCGGTCAAGAAACTCGCCCAGGACAACGATCGCTGGGCTTACACCCAGACCGCGATCCAAAAGGACACCAAGGGCAAGACCACCAGCGAGGTCGTGTTGCGTTTCGATCCGTCGAAGCCCTACGCCGAGCAATACACCCCGATCAAGATCGACGGGAAGGCTCCGACGGAGAGTCAGATCAAGAAATACCGCCGCCAGGGCGAAAAACGCGGCGAAGCCATGGAGAAGGCCGCCACCACCGGCATCGTCGAATCGTCCCCCAAGCGCAAATCGGTCGGCGAGCTGATGGACTTGGAGAAGGCCACGGTGACCGAGGAAAATGACAAGGAGATCGTTTATGAGGTGCCGCTGAAAAAAGACGGCAACGACCGGCTCCCGCCCGAGAAATTTCGGGTGACCGCCCGCGTGAGCAAAGAGCTCCGCGCGCTGGAGAGCGTCTCGGCCACCTTGCGGGCCCCCCTGCGTGAAAAGCTGATCATGAAGCTGAGCTCGGGCGAGGGCCACGTCGAATTCAAGACCGTCGATCCGAAGCACCCGCCGCAGCTCACGGAGGTCCGGGGCAGCGGCGCAGGCTCGATCCTCTTCGTCCCGATCGGCCGCGCCTTTGAGATGCGCCGGGAGGACTACAAGCGCGTGAAGCCCTACGGCGACCGCTTCGATGTCCAAATTGGCACGCTGAAGGCGATCGATTTCTGAGCGGGCGGGTCGGACGGGGCGGGGGGCGGGCGACTTACCCGGCCGACGCCCGGCTGCGTAGTTTTTGCAGTGCAACAGATTTTCCTTAGCTGGGAGTCCGGTTGTGCCGAGAGAGGAGGAACGCGCCAAACGCGCATTTCCTTCCATGCCACTCAATCGCGAGACGATCATCACCCTTGGCAGCAAGCTAGCCCCCTCCGCCGCCACCTTTGGCCGGCTGCGCACCCTCCTGCAGGACCCCACCACGGAGATGGAGTCCATCGTTGACCTCGTGCGCCTCGATCCCGCCCTCAGTTTCCATGTGATCCGGATGAGCAACAGCGTGCTCTTCGGCCTGCGCGAGCGGAACGACTCCCTCGAGGGCGCCGTCGGCCGGCTGGGCTTCCGCGAGATCTATCGCGTCGTCGGTCTCGCCGCCACCCACCAGATTTGTCAGCGCGATTTGCAGACCTATCAGCTCCGGGCTTCCCGGCTCTGGGAAAATTCCGTCGCCACCGCCGCCGCTGCCGAGGTGCTCGCCCTGCCCGCGGGCAGCGATGCCGGTCTGGCCTATGCCACCGGGCTCCTGCGCAACCTGGGCCGCGTGATCATCGACGGGGCGGCGGGCGGCCATGTCTATCCGGGCGAGGCCGAGTGGCCCTCCGTCGCGGAATGGGAGAAGCGCACGTTCGGTGTCACCTCCGCCGAGGTCGCGGTCACGCTGCTGTCCCACTGGCGTTTCCCGACCGACCTCGTGGACTCGATCCGCGGGCACTTCGACCCGTTGGCCGATGCCGAGTCGAACGTCGGCGCCTGCGTGCTCAATCTTTCGTGCGGCGTGGCCGCGCGCTTCGGCCTCGATCTGCCGGGCGAAGCTGGCCACTGGCTGCCCGACACCGCCAAGCTGACGCTCGCCGGAGTGACCGAGACAGACCTCGAGACCTGCGCCGAGCGCGCCCGCGCCCACTACGCGGCGCTGTGCGCGAGCGTGAGCTGAGGACAGGGAGCCGGTGACGCGGAGGCACTCTCCGCCACCACAGCCGTGGAAACAGGCCTCTGGCGTTGACGCCAGAGTGGCAGGGCATCGTCGGGGAGACGAGGCCCGCAGCCCGACCGGGCATTGGCATACCCCTTGCTAAATGGGGATGAGCCGTGAATCCGCCTGCGCGGATTCTCCAGCTGCCCCTGCTTCATTCCACAAATCCACCGTCAGGCCACCACGGATGCACTCCGACTCCCTATGATAACCCGATTCTCAGCCTCCCCTTGGTTACGCGCGGCTTTCCGTCGGCTCGCGTTGGTCACTTTCCTCGCCGGCCTGTTTGCGGCGCCCATGCAGGCGGCCGATGCGCCCGCACCCACTCCGACGCTCGAACAGCGCGTGGCCGGGCTCGAAGCTTATCTGGGCAACGGTGATCCGACGGTCGCGCTCAAGGTGGGCCCGAAGGACAAGGATGGCAACCCGACCATCCCGGACAAGCTCACGACCCCCTCGGTCGGTGTCGCCGGTCCCGGTCACAATGGTTTCATGATGATCTGTGCCGCGCTGGTGCTCTTCATGACGCTGCCCGGTCTCGCGCTGTTCTACGGCGGCCTCGTCCGCACCAAGAACGTCCTCTCCGTGATGGCGCAGTGTCTCGGCCT
>JAPLTR010000340.1 GCA_026398065.1 Verrucomicrobiota bacterium
GCAGTTGACGAAGATCTTTCCCTTCGCTTTCACGAGCAGCGAGTCGCCGGTTTCGGGAAACACGGCGAGCTGGGCGGCATCGTCGGTGACGACGGTGAAAATCACGTCGGCGGCGGCGGTGACGGCGGCGAGGGTCTTGGCGTACCTGGCGCCGATCTCCTTGGCGAGAGCGGCGGCGGAGGGAGGGTGAGCGTCGTAGACGGCGGTGACGGCATAACCGCAGTCTTTGAGGCGACGGGCCATGTTGGCGCCCATGCGACCGACTCCGACGAAGGCAATTTTTTCAAGGGCTGGCATAAGGGGGATGCAGGCGGGATTGAGGGGAGGTTTAGCGGGCGAAGAAAGGATTGTGCAGTTTTTCCTGGCCGAGCGTCGTAACGGGACCGTGGCCGCAGGCGAGCACGGTGTCACGGGGGAGCGTGAGGATCTTCTCCCGGTTGTTGCGATACTGCTCGGCAAAATGGGTGGGGCTCCCGCCCATCGAACTGGCGAAAATCGAGTCGCCCACGACCGCGAGAGGCCAGCTCAGACCGGTGAGGTAGTAGGTCGTCATGCCCGGGGAATGGCCCGAGGTGATGAGCGTCTTGATGGCGATGGGACCGAGGTGGAAGTGGGCGTTTTCCTTGAAGGTCCTGGCGCCGGGAAACGGGGCGGGTTCGAGTTCGCTCGCCCAGACCTCGGCCTTGGTCTCCCCGGCCAGGCGGGCGAGGTCGGCGATATGGTCGTCGTGGGTGTGGGTGAGAAAGATGTACTGCAGCTTGAGGCCTTCGGCATGGATGAGATCGAGCATCGACTCGCACGAGGCGCCCGTATCGAACGCGGCGGCGACCTTGTTGCGCGCATCCCAGACCAGAAAGCTGTTCACGGTCATATCCTCAAACACCGTGTTGAAGGCGGCGAAGCCGGAAGGGAAGATCGGCTGCTGGGGATACCAGCGCTTGTGCGCGAGGGCCTCGAGGGCGGCGACGGAGAGCTTGAGGGGGCGCGCGACGCGCCGGATCGCCTCGTCAATGACCGTGCCGCCCTTGATCGCCTTGAGGTCGGCGAGGGTGACGTCGGCCTGTCTCGCAAGGTCGGCGTCGGAAATCTGCAGGCCACGCTGGGTCTTGTTAATGACGTCGTTAAAATTGTCTTCTAGTGGGATGCGGGCCATGGGGGCAGTAAAGCCCGGGCGTCGCTCGCGCCGAGATAAAACTGGAGTCGAACGGCGCCGGGAGTCTAGCATCCTTGCCTTTCTGCATGCTCTCCAACGGCATCCTCAATCCCAACCTCCTGTCGCTGCTTGCCCGGGTGCGTCACACCAACACCTTGGTCATTGCCGACCGCGGTTTTCCCTTTTGGCCGGAGATCGAGACCGTGGATTTGTCGCTCGTGGACGGAGTGCCGACGGTGCTGCAGGTCCTGGCGGCGGTGCGGAGAAATTTTGTGATCGGCGAGGCCTATCAGGCCGAGGAATTTCTCCGGGTGAACACGGCAGCGACGCGGCGGTCCTATGCGACCGCCCTGCAGGGGGTGAAGGTCATTTACGAACCGCATGTCGACTTCAAGAAACGCGTGCCCGGTGCGATCGGACTCATCCGCTCCGGTGACACCGTACAGTACGCCAATATGATTCTCGTTTCCGCGTAGATTTACCTAATCTAGGTATAAAATACTAAACGATTGGCGTGGTCGGCTGGGGGCTTTTGGAGGGGTTTACGCCGCTCGGTGGGCCAATCTTTTCCATGTCGCCTGGCGGGCGCCACGCCGTCTCCGGCGGATTGCGACGCACGGCCGGGCCGCCCTTGGGGGATGGTGCGGAGGGTCAGGAGCCGCGACGAAAGCAGCCGGAAAAAGTTTCGCTTAATTTCTGGAAAATATCGCGGAAAAAACCTTGTTTTCGCTCTTAGTATTCGCAGAACGAAAATGGGAGCTTTTTTTGGACGGAACGCATCACCTCCGTTTTTGTCTAACGGTTGCTGTGAGGTGCGGTGGCTACACCCGCGGGTTGGTCAGCGCCAGGTGACTGCGGGCGCGTGGTGCCACGGGCGCGTCTGTCGCCGGTTCCGAAATTGCCGATCAACCATGGCGACGGCATCACGATGAGGCAACGAGCTATAGCATTATTTTTTCACGAAATATACAAGAAGCTTGCCATATGCACTGAGGTGTCATAAACCGGCCTTCCCTATGATCGCTAACAAACTGAAAGAGATAGAAGCCGCCCGCGCGAAGATTGCTGCCCTGGAGCAGTCGATGGCTGACGAGCTGAACAAAGAGCTGGCCGCATTGCCGGCCAAGTATGGCTTCGACAGCGCCAAGGCGTTTGCGAAGGCCGTGAAGATCGCCGCCAGTGGCGGCAAGGTCCGTGTGGCCGGCAAATCCGGTGCAGGCGGCAAGAAACGCCGCACCCGCGCCGTCATCACCGATGCCACCCGTGCCCAGGTCAAGAGCCTCGTCGAGGCCGGCAAATCCGGTGCGGCGATCGCCAAGGCCGTCGGGATCTCCATCCCGAGCGTCCAGAACATCAAGAAGGCGCTCGGTCTCGTCAAAGCCCGCAAGTAATCCCGGAAGCGCGGTTGGACGCGTTTTTCCGTTAAAAAGCCTCCGCGCCATGCGGAGGCTTTTTGTTTGGCGCGGCGCCGGCAACGGGTGAGGTTCAGGCCGTCCTCGCACCCACACCTATGTCGGCCTCCTATATCCAAGCCAACACCAACGGCCGCCTCCACGGGGCCGACGAACCTTCGATCTCCCCGCTCAATCGCGGCTTCCTCTATGGGGATGCGATCTACGAAGTATGGCGGACCTACTCCGGCGTCATTTTCGCCTGGGAGGAACACTGGGCCCGGCTGGTCCGCTCGGCCGCGGCGCTGCACCTGGGGCTGCCGCTCGCGGCCGGGGCGATGCTGGACGAGATCCGGCGGACAGTGGCGGCGTTTCGACAGCGCACGGGCTTTGCCGGGGAGCTGTACATCCGGCTCCAGATCACGCGCGGCGGGGGCGCGATCGGCCTCGATACCGCGCTCGCCGACCGGCCGGACTACCTCTTGTTGGTGAAACCCTGTTCGGTGATTCCGGAGGAAAAACTCCGTGACGGGCTGCACCTGTCGGTGGCCACGGCCCTGCGCCGCAACCCGATCGATGCGCTGAGCCCGGCCTGGAAGACGGGTAACTACCTCAACAACATCCTCGCCCTCCGCGAGGCGCGGGCGCGCGGCGCGGACGAGGTCGTGATCCTCAACCTTGCGGGCGAGGTGACCGAAGCCGCGGTGTCGAACATCGCCTTCGTGCGCGACGGAACGGTCGTCACGCCGCCGTTGTCCGCGGGGATTTTGGGCGGGATCACGCGCGATCTGCTGCTGACGAAAATTGCACCGGCCGCCGGGGTCAAAGCAGTGGAAACCACGATCCGCCCCGGGGATTTCTCCGGGATGCAGGAGTGTTTCCTGCTCTCCACGACCCGGGACGCCGGACCCGTGGCGTCGATCGACGCCACGCGGTTTTCGCTCGGCGCCGGCACCGTCACGGCGCGGCTCAAGCAGGCGTATGCCGACCATGCGCGGTGGTATGCGGACACGCACGGGCGTTTCCGCGCCTAGCGGGGGAGGCGCTGACCGGCCCCACCGGACGGCGAGGCGGGGATCAGGGGGGCGTCGTCGTGCGTTGGGTTCGCGCACGATCGCGATACTCGCGGGCGGCGTCGGAGCCGGGGCGGATTTGGAGCGCGGCCGCGAAACTTTCCTCCGACTCCCGCCACTGGCCGCACTGGTAGAGCGCGATACCGAGATTGAGATGCGCCTCGTAGAACATGGGGTTGGCACGCAACGCCGCGCGGTAGTGCCCCAAGGCTTCGGCTGGCCGGTCGGTGGCGAGCAGCGCATTGGCGAGATTGTAGTTGGCCTGGAGGCTGGCCGGCGCGAAGCGGAGGGCCGACCGTAGCTGGCCCATGGCCTCGGTCGCGCGACCGGCGCGTCGCAACGCGGTGGCGTAGTTGATCAGGGCATCGAGATAGTCGGGCTGGTGCCGGACGGCGGCGGCGTAGTGCGACAGCGCCTCGGCGTGCCGACCCAGGCGGTCGAGGGCGTTCGCGAGATTATAGTGGGCGGCCGAATGGGCGGGATTTGCGGCCAGGGCGGCCTGGTACAGGGCGACGGCTTCTTCCGTTTTTCCCGCTTCACCGACGAGGTTGCCGAGGTTGTTGGACGCCATCCAGCAACCGGGATTGTCTGCAAGGGTCGCGCGCCAGAGCGTCTCGGTGTCGTGATACTTGGCGGCTTCCTTCCAGGTCAGGAAGGTCAGTCCGCCGATCAACCAGGCAAGGAGGGCGGCCCGCCAACGTCCCAGGTTTTCGCTCGAGGCGGTGAGGCCGGCGGCGACGAGGGCGAGGGGGGCCATGCTGGCCAGGTATTGGAAATGATCGCTCACGAAAGAGTACCGGAAGAAGTAGATGCTGAAGAAACCCAGCACCGGAAACAGCATGATCCAGAAGGCCCCGAGGGCGAAAAAGACGGGACCGACCGGTCCGGCGCGGGCCTTCCACAGCAGCCCGGCTACGGCGACGACGGCCAGTGCCGGGAGGTAGGAAATCCCGACGAGGGCATCGAGCTCCCAGCGCGGATAAATGAAGATGAGGGGGTGGGGCCAGAGCAGTTTGCCGAGGTAAAACCAGATGGCGCGGCCGGAGATGATGATCCGCTCACCCCAGGATTGGGACCAGGCGGCTCCGATCGCTCCGGAGTGAAACGCCTGCTCCCAGACGGCCCAGATACTCGTCGCCGCACTGAGCGCGACAAAGGGCAGGAGCCACGGGATCCGGTGCCAGCTCCACGAGCGCGTCCGCCACCACCAGCAGAGGCCGAGGACCACGGGCAGCATCACAGTGGAGGGCTTGCTGAGCAGCGCGCCGAGCCCGCAAGCGAAGGAGAGCAGGTAGGCGCCGCGTCCAGGCCGGCCGGCCTCGCGGGCATCGAGCCAGCGGAGGAAACAAAGGACCGAGGCGAGGAAGAACACGCCCGACTGGGTGTTCTTGAGCTCGGAGATCCAGGCCACCGACTCCGTATTGACCGGATGCAAGGCCCACAAGGCCGCCCCGAGCCATGCCCCGCGACTGCGCAGGCGCACAAGAACCTGCCAGAGCAGGAGGGCGCAACCCGCGTGCAGGGCCAGGCTGGCGAGATGGTAGGGCAGCGGATCGAGCCCCCAGAGGGCGTGCAAAAACCAAAGGTTGGTCAGGACGAGGGGGAAATAGTTGGCCGCGGGGGTGGTCCAGATCTCGCGCAGCCCGTCGGGGCCCACGATCGTGGGATTGGCGGTGAGGTGCAGGTCGTCATCCCAGATGAAACCGGCGCGCCAGACCGGCAGATAGGCGATGAGCAACAGCAGCACCAGCACCGCGGGGCCGAGGAGGCGCCGCCGCCCTTCGCCCGCTGCGGTGCCGGCCGATTGGTTCGGGGTCGGAGCCATCCGGGCCGTTCAATACCGCCGCATCGCCGGGTCGATCTGCTCGGCCCAGGCGTCGATGCCGCCGGCAACATTGGTGACGGCGGTGTAGCCCTGGGCGCGCAGGTACTGGGTGACGCGCAAACTGCGGCCGCCGTGGTGGCACATGATCAGGAGATGTTCGTCGCGCGGGAGCGAATGGGCGTGCGCCGGGATCTGCCCCATCGGGATCTTCTCCGCGCCGGTGACGCTGGCGATCTCGACCTCATAGGGCTCGCGCACATCGATCAGCAGCACGCCGCAGGGCGACTGGTCGAGGAGGCGTTTGGCTTCGGTCACGGAGATTTCGAGCGGATAGTCGTCAGTGTCGGGCATGGTGGTGGAAGAGGGAACGGGCGTTGGGGCGCAGGCGGCGGTGTAGAGTTCGGGGAGGAGCGAGGTGATTTTCGGAGCCGTGCCGCAGAGCGGGCACTGCGGGTCGCGGGGGAGGGTGAGGGTCTGGAAATCCTGCGTGAGGGCGTTGTAGGTGAGGAGGCGCCCGACGAGCGACCGGCCGATGCCGGTGATCAACTTGATCGCCTCGAGCGCCTGGAGGCTGCCAACCACCCCGCACAATGCGCCGAGGACCCCGGCCTCGCCGCAGCCGGGCACGCTGCCGGGGGCGGGTGGCTCGGGGAAGAGACAGCGATAGCATGGACCGCCGTGCGCGGAGTCGAAGACGGAGACCTGGCCCTCGAACTTGAATACACTGCCATAAACAAGCGGCTTTTTCGCGAAGAAGGCGGCGTCGTTGTTGAGGTAGCGCGAGGAAAAATTGTCGGTGCCGTCGACGATCACATCGTACCCGGCGAAGAGCGCGAGGGCATTGTCAACGGTCACGCCCTCCTCGTGGCCGACGACGGTGATGAAGGGGTTGGTCGCGCGCAGGCGGCGCACCGCAGAGGCGACCTTGGGCTGGCCGACGGAGGCCTCGTCGTGGAGGAGCTGACGCTGGAGATTGTGGTCGGCCACGCGGTCGAAGTCCGCGATGCCGAGCGTGCCGACGCCGGCCGCGGCCAGGTAGAGGGCGGCGGGGCTGCCGAGACCGCCGGCCCCGACGACGAGCACGCGGGCGGCGGCGAGCCGGCGCTGTCCCTCCACGCCGATCTCGCCGAGCAAAATGTGTCGGCTGTAGCGGGCGAGCTCGGCGGGCGAGAGACTGGGCAGCGGATCGGCCATGGGCGCGAAAGAGAGCGGGAAGCGGCCGGGTCGCAAATGAAATTGCGCCGCGCGGGGGCCGCGGCGGGAATGGCCGGATGCGTTATATCGGCATCGACCTCGGCACCCGCCGCATCGGACTCGCGTTCGGCGACGAACTCGGTGTGGCCACGCCGCTGCCCGCGCTCACGCAGGCCGATCCGTCGGAGCGACGCCAGACGCTGCTCAAGGTGATCCAGGAGCGGCGGGCCGACGAGATCGTGATCGGACATCCGTTGAACATGGACGACACCGAGGGGCCGAAGGCGAAGGAGGCGGAGGCCTTCGCCGCGCAGCTCAGCAAGGAGGTGGGCAAGCCCGTCCACCTCGTGGACGAGCGGCTCACGAGCTACGAGGCCGAGTCGAGCATCGCGAAATCGAAGCGCCGCGACGTGCGCGCAAGCGGCATCATCGATTCGCGCGCGGCCACGCTGATCCTGCAGGACTACCTGAATCAGATCTTCCCCGCGCCCGAGGCGGAATTTCCCTGACGAGGAGCCGAGCGTCCGGCCGTCCCGGGCCCGCCAGTCAACGTTGACCGATCTTTCGGTTGTCGGCGCGTGACCAACCCGGCATGCCCGGAGAATCGGGAGTCCGTCGCGGCCTTTCGACGGCCTTCGCTCCCCGGCGATCCCACCCAGCCACCACCATGCACCCCTTCGCGCCTTTCTGGCGGTTCGCACGCGTTGCGCTGCGTCCGGCCTCGATTCTTCTTGCATCCTGCCTGCCCGGCGGAATCGCCTCGGCCCAATCGGCCCGACCGGCCGACGTCAAGCCGCCCGAACTCGGGACCAGCGAAAAACCCATCGTCACCGCGCCGTTTGAAGTTAGGGGCGATCAGGACAATGGCTACGCGGCCGCCGACACGATCAGCGCGGGACGGCTCAACACCAACCTGCTGATGACGCCTTCGGACACCACGGCGCTGACGCGCGATTTTCTCAATGACATCGGGGCCTTCAGCATGGTCGAGGCCTCGTCGTGGCTGACCAGCGCGATCGAGATCGACCAGGGGGCACAGACGGGTTCGAGCGCCAACGTCGATCCGCGGGACTCGGGCACCAACACGCAATTGCGCGGCCAGGCCACGCAGGCCAGCACGCGAAACTATTTCCCGAGCAGCACAACCCCCGGCGAGTACAACGTCGAGCGCATCGAGGGCGAGGCCGGGCCCAACGCCATCCTCTACGGCGTCGGCGGACCGGGCGGTCAGGTCAACTACCTCACCAAGCGGGC
>JAPLTR010000572.1 GCA_026398065.1 Verrucomicrobiota bacterium
AGAGGGGGGACGGCCAACAATGAGTCGGTGATCGTCGGCGTAAAGCCAGACCGGAATCGCGGCGGGCTCAACCGCGAGTTTATCCCCCCGCAGGGAGGCTGGGAAGCTGCAGCGGAGGTGAGGGGTGGAAGGTCTGCCGCGGGCGGGGCAGGAACGGGTTGATGACCTCCTGAAGCGCCCGCGAGCGGGCGGCCTACGGGCGGGAGGGCTGGAACAGCAGGGGGAGGAACTCGACGAGGTAGTTGCGCCACACCGGCCAGCTGTGGTTGCCGGGGGTGAGCTGCCACTGGTGCTTGATGCCGGCGGCGGTGAGCTTCGCGTCGAATTCCTCGTTGCGCGTGTGCAGCGCATCATCCTTGCCGCAGGCGAACCAGAGGAGCTTGAGCTTCGCGTTGGCGGCGGCGGGATCGGCGAGGAACGTCTTCACGACGGTGTCGTCGGGGGCGGAGCCGCTGAAGGCACCGACCCAGGCGAAGCGGTCGAGGTTGCCGAGACCGACGGTGATGGACTGCCCGCCGCCCATGCTCAGCCCGACGATGCCGCGCTGGGCGGGCGCGGCGGCGACGCGGTAGCGGGACTCGACGAGCGGCAGCGCCTCGTCGAGAAGTTCGCGACGGAAGGCCGCGGTCGCGGCCTCGCGGCTGGCGCCGGCACGCATCGCTGCAGGCGTGAAGGGATGGCCGTCGATCATCATGACGACCATCGGGCGGGCTTTGCCGGCGGCGATGAGGCTATCGAGGATCCAGTGGGCCTTGCCGTGGGCGACCCAGGTCTGCTGGTTGTCGCCGGAGCCGTGCTGGAGGACGAGCAGCGGATATTTTTCGGTGGTGGCGGAAGATTCGTAGCCGGGAGGCGTGTAGACCCAGACCTCGCGGGCACGGCCGAGGGACTTGGACAGGTAGCTGTGTTGGTGGACGGTGCCGTGCGGGACGTCCTGAAAATCCCAGGGCGCAGGCGTGGCGGCGGGGAGATGCAGAATGCTCGTGCGGGGCTCGCGCATGGGTTTGATGGCGGGGTTGCCGGGATCGATCATCGCGAGACCATCGACATTGAAACTGTATTCCCACACGCCGGGGGCGATGGCTTCGGCGGGCGCGGTGGCGGACCACAAGCCGTCGTCGGCGCGGGTGAGGGGCAGCGGGTCCTTGGCCCACTGGCCGCGGACGGTGACCTGCTTGGCGTTGGGGGCGCGGAGGCGGAAGGTGACGCTGCGGTCGGCGTTGACCTCGGGCGAGACGATGGGGGCGGGCCGGGGAGCGGGGGCGGACGGGGCGGCGGGCGCCGGTGGAGCGCTCTGGGCGGAAGCGGAGGGTAGAGGGAAGAGGCCGAGGGAAAGCAGGGCGACGAAGGCAGGGCCGACGAGCGGGCGGAGAGAGGGCGGTTTCATGGGGTTGGCGATGGGAGCGGGAGCGGTGGGGGAGAATCGCGGCGTGGCGTGGAGCGCCCGCGGGCGGGCGGCCTACGGTTTCGCGGAGGCAACCTGTTTCAGCACCCAGTCCCGCGTCTGCTGGGTCTGCGGAGCGGAGGCGGCGTGGCCCTGTTGCGGAGCGATCACGAGCTCCTTGGGGGCGGTGAGCGTGTTGTAGGCTGCGAACGTGGAGGTGGGCGGGCAGGTCTCGTCGTTGTAACCCCACGAGTAGTGGCCGGGGACCTTGATGCGGCGCGCGAAGTTGACGGCGTCGTAGTAGCGCGTGGTGGTGAGCTGAGGGTCGTTGGCGGCGACCGTGAGGGGCGCGGCGTCGCGGGCCGGGCGGAAGAGGCCGGGCCAGCCGCCGGCGCGGCCGGAGAGGTAGCCGGTGACATCGCTGTAGGCGGGGTAGTCGGCGGCGAGGGCGGTCACGCGCGAGTCGAGGCCGGCGGTGACCAGGGAGAGCTGGCCGCCCTGGCTGCCGCCCATGACGACGAGATTTTTTCCGTCCCACTTCGGATGTGCGACGAGGTAATCGTTGGCCCGGACGCAGCCGAGATACACGCGGCGATAGTAGTAGCGGATGCGGTCATCGAGGTTGAAGCGGGGGTAGTCCGCGAGCGCGCCCCGACCGAGCTGGTCGTAGAAAGACTGCGGAAAATTGACCGGGACGCCGTGGATGCCGATTTGGAGGGTAATGAGGCCCTTCTCGGCCAGGGAGACCTGGCCCTTGTAAGGGCGGACGCCGGCGCCGGGGACGCTGAGGAGCGCGGGAAACGGACCGGGGCCGCGCGGCACGGCGAGGACCCCGTGGAGGCGGCTGGGACCGGAATAATTGCCGACGTTTTGCAGGCTGAGATAGAAGACCTCGACCTTGTCATTGGAGAGGTCGGGCGCGGGGGTGAGCTCGGGTTCGGCGGGGATTTTGGCGAGCGCGGCTTTTTGCGCGGTCCAGAACTGGTCGAAGTCGGCGGGCTCGGTCTGCGTGGGCTGGATCTTGTCTGGGGAGAAGCCCGCGGTGGCGAGGCCGCGCTGGGCTTTGCCGGCGACGGTGGCGGTGACGATGCAGCGGAGAAAGCCGGCGGCGGGCAGCGTGGCGGGGGGGAGGGTCAGGCCGGTGGCGGGAACGGTGGCGGTTTTCTCCGCGCCCTCGATCATCTCGGGGCCGAGGAGGTACTTGATGGGGACGCCCTCGGCGGGAAACGGGTCGAGGGCGACGGTGATGCGGAACGTGACGGGTTCGCCGGGGGCGTAGGTCCAGTTGGCGCGGTCCGGGTCGACGCGGATGAGCTGGGCGGCGGTGGCGGCGGGGACGGGGAGGATGGTCCACTCGGCGGGGATGACGGGCTGCGCAGCCGAGGCAGAGAAGAGAGCGGTGAAGCTGAGTACGAGGAATGGGAGGAAGGGGCGGGAGAAATGTGAGGTGAGAAGTTTCATCGATGGAAAGACAGGATGGAGGAATCGGAGTGAGGTGCCCACGGAACACACGGAAAACACGGAAAAAAGAGGGGAAAGAGGAGGGAGAGGGAACCACGAAACACACGAGCTACACGAAAAGGGAACAGGCATCCGGCGGAGGTAGACGGACCAGGGATGGGCACGGTGACGCGCCCACGAGCGAAACCGTTCGCGGCGCGGTGTCGATAGCAGGGGGGCCGAGGGGAAGAAGAGCAGGGGCGGAAGGAAACGTTTTCCGCGGATGACGCGGATGGGCGCGGATGGCGGAAAGACGGGATTGAACCACGGAGACACAGAGGCACGGAGGGGTATACCAGGAGCAGGAAAGAACGAGTTTCGCCGCACCCTTCTGCTGACTTCCCTCGCCTGAGGGTTTCTCCGTGCCTCTGTGGTTCAACTCGGCCGGGGAGGGAGCGCGAGCGAACTCGCGGCGTGCGTCGACCGGGTTACTCCACCGTGACGGACTTTGCGAGGTTGCGGGGCTTGTCGACGTCGCAGCCGCGTTCGACGGCGATGTAGTAGCTGAGCAACTGCACAGGAATCGAGGCGACGATGGGGAGGACCGCCTCGTGGCAATCGGGGATCACGATCACCTCGTCGGCGAGGCCGGCGGGGAGTTCGACTCCTTCGGTCACGATCGCGATGATCGGGCCCTTGCGCGCCTTGATCTCCTGCATCGAGGAAACGATTTTGTTGAGGATCTCGCCCTGCGGGGCAAAGAACACGCTCGGGCACGCCTCGCTGATGAGGGCGATGGGGCCGTGCTTCATCTCGGCGGCGGGATAGCCCTCGGCGTGAAGGTAGGAAATCTCCTTCAGCTTCAGCGCTCCCTCGAGCGCGATGGGGAAGAGCGCGAGGCGGCCGAGGAAGAGCATGTCGGTGTGGTGCGCGTAGCGTTGCGCGATGGCCTTGATCTGGGGGGCCTGCGCCAGCGCCTGGCGCACGAGGTCGGGCGCGGCCTTGAGCGCGCGGACGAATTCCACGCCGTCGCCGAAACTCAGGTCGCGCAGGCGGCCGAGGTAGAGCGCGAGCATCGCGCCGATGAGGAGCTGCGAGGTGAACGCCTTGGTCGAGGCGACGCCGACCTCGGGGCCGACGTGCTGGTAGATGCCGCCGTCGGCCTCGCGGGCGATGGTGGAGCCGACGACGTTGCTCACGGCGAGGACCTTGTAGCCCTTGCGCTGGGCCTCGCGGAGGGCGGCGAGGGTGTCGATGGTCTCGCCGGACTGGCTCATCACGAAGAAGAGCGTGTTGCGGTGGAGCGGGGAATTGCGGTAGCGAAATTCCGAGGCGTAGTCGCACTCGACGGGCACGCGCGCGAAACGCTCGATCATGTGTTCGGTGACCATGCACGCGTGGAGCGCGGTGCCGCAGGCGCAGAACTGGACGCGTTCGATGCCGCGAAACTCGCTGGCGGAGAGGTTGAGCCCGCCGAAGTTGGCCGTGCTGCCGTCGGCGGAGAACCGGCCGCGCATGGCGTTTTCGAGCGCGAGGGGCTGTTCGAAAATCTCCTTCTCCATGAAATGGGCGTACGTGCCCATCTCGGCGTCGGCGACGGACCAGGTGACCTGGTCGACGAGCGGCGACACGGTCGCCCGGTCGGCCGTCGTGATGCGAAACTCCCTGGGCGTGAGGTGGACGATCTCGCCGTCCTTCAGGTAAACGACGCTCTGGGTGCGTGTGACGATGGCGGAGACGTCGCTGGCGACGATGTTCTCGCCGTCGCCAACGCCGAGGATGAGCGGCGAGCCGAGGCGGGCGGCGACCATCTCGCCGGGGAGATCGGCGCACATGACGACGATGCCGTAGGTGCCCTGCGTGTGGAGGAGGGCCTTGCGCACGGCGGCGAGGCAGCGGTTCTCGCCGGCGTCGTCGGCCTGCTTGGCGTAGTGGTAGGCGATGAGGTTGCAGAGAACCTCGGTGTCGGTCTCGGAGGCGAACGTGTAGCCCCGGCCGAGCAGGAATTTCTTGATCGCGGAATAATTTTCGATGACGCCGTTGTGGATCAGGACGATCTTGCCGTCGCTGCTGAGGTGCGGGTGGGCGTTGGCGTCGGTGACGCCGCCATGCGTGGCCCAGCGCGTGTGGCCGATGCCGTGGGTGCCGGTGAGCGGCGACTTGGCGACCTCGGTCTCGAGGTTGGCGACGCGGCCGATCTTCTTGACGATGCGAAACGCGCCGTGCTGCAAGATGGCGACGCCGGTGGAGTCGTAGCCGCGGTATTCGAGGCGCCTGAGGCCCTCGAGGATGAAGGGGGCCGCTTTTTGTTTACCGACGTAGCCGACGATGCCGCACATGGGGGAGAGAATGACTAAGTACTAATGTCTAATGACGAATGACGGGGGGCGTGGCGGTGGCGGAAGGCGGTGAAGGCGGGGAAGGCGGACGATATAAGTGGAGGAGGAATCCGGACTGGGATGGGACAGCGGAAGCGTCGTGGGGTTGCGCAGGAGTCTTCAAATCGGGGGGCGTGGG
>JAPLTR010000431.1 GCA_026398065.1 Verrucomicrobiota bacterium
GTCGACGTTGCCACCGCTGAGGATGATGCCGACGCGCCGGCCGGCGACGGGGACCCGCTGCTCCAGCAGCGCGGCGTAGGGAACGGCGGCGGAGGGTTCGATCACGATCTTCACCGCCTCCCAGATCATGCGCATGGCCGCCACGATCGCGGCCTCGCTCACGGTCACGACGTCGTCGACGGAACGCTGGATGATCGCGAAATTCGGCACGCCGACCGTGGTGCGCAGGCCGTCGGCGATGGTGTTGACCTTGGCGAAGGGAATGATCTTTCCGGCGCGAAACGACTGCGCGGTGTCGCCGGCCTCGGCGGGCTCGGCCGCGACCACCTTCAGCCCGGGACGCAGGGCCTTGGCGGCGACTGCGGTACCGCTCAGCAATCCGCCGCCGCCGACGGGGCAGAGCACGAGGTCGAGGTCGGGCACGTCCTCGAACAGCTCGAGCATCGCCGTGCCCTGGCCGGCCATCACCCGGAAATCCTCGTACGGATGCACGAGGGTCGCGCCGGTTTCCACGAGGATCTTGCCGCAGGCGGCTTCGCGCGCGGCCTGCGTCGGCTCGCAGAAGGTGATCTTCCCGCCGTAGGTCTCGACGGAGCGGATCTTGGGCTTGGCGGAATTGCTGGGCATCACGATGTGGGCGCGGATGCCGCGGAGGCGCGCCGCCCGGGCGAGCGCGGCGGCGTGGTTGCCGGAGGAGTGGGTGGCCACGCCGCGCTGGGCGTCGAAATCGGCGAGGGCGAAGACGGCGTTGGCCGCGCCGCGGGCCTTGAAGGCCCCGATCTTCTGGAGGTTCTCGCACTTGAAGAAGAGCGAGCCGCCGCACGCGGCGTCGAGGCGGGCGTTGGTGAGGATGGGCGTGCGCGTGATGTGCGGGCGGATACGCGCATGGGCCTCACGGATGGCGGCGAGATCGAGAGACATCGGAGAACGAGCATGACAGGCCCGCGGCCGGGCGCAAACCCGCTCTGCGCGGACGCAGATCGGGGTTGAGGCCGGAGCAAACCGGGATAGGGTGACGACATGAAGGCAATACTCGTGGCCGGCTTCACCTTCCTTGCCCTGACCGTCACAGCCTTGGGCGCGGCGCCCGGGACGCGCGCCGAGAAACTGCGTTCGACCCCGCTCACGGTTTATCCGACCTTTGACGCGCGCGGGACGGGGCTCGTCGCGCGGTTCAACGCCTTCGCCACCGCCGAGGACGCGCTGGTGGTCTCGTACACGGATGCGTTCAAGGGGGCGTTTCGCGTGAGCCAGGTGGGGGTGACCCGCGGGCAGGTGTGGGTCCACGTGCCGGGTGAGGCCAGTCTTGGGCAGCGTTACCGGAAGAACGTCGAGGGCGCGCGCGGCGTGGTCTATGTGCCGACCGACGCGCGGAAGACCGATGTCCGGCGCGCGGCGGAGCAGGTGGCCGAGGAGGCGCAGGCGCTCGGCGTACCGCTGATCGTGGGGCTCGATGACCGCGACACCGGTTCGCTGACCAACGTCGCGGACATCGCGCGGAGCGGGGACGTGATCACGATCTGTGCGAGTTCGCGGCTCAAGGGCAGCGTGGAGAGCTACCGGGCCCACGTCGGCAAGGTCATCCGGGCGGCGCGCGAGGCAAATCCACGCATCAAGGTGGAGCTGGCCTTCGTGGCCGGCAGCGATGCCGGCGCCGGCCCCAAGCTGATCGAGCTGGCCACGGCCTCCGTCGATCTGGCGGACCGCATCGCGGTCTATTGCGACAACACCCCGGAATCGCTCGCGAACCTTGGAGAACTGGTCGCCGCACTACGTCCGCCGAGCGTGTAAGGCGGACGGGCCGTGGGCGCGGGAAGCGCGGGTGGGTTAAGTTGCTGTTGAGTGCGCCGGGAGAGTCCGCACAGTGACGGCATGGTCAAAAAACTCCTCCACACCCGGATGCGCGTGAACGACATCGAGCGCACCGTCAAATTCTACGAACAGGCGCTGGAGCTGAAGGTCGCGCGCCGGAGCATTTCGCCGCGCGGGGCGCAGATCGTGTTTCTCGCCACACCGAACAGCGACGAGGAGATCGAGATCTGCCAGCTGCCGCCGGGCGCGCCGCCCGTGCAGGTGCAGCCGGACCTGATGCACCTCGCGTTCGAGGTGGAGGACCTCGCGGCCTTCACCAAGGCCATCGAGAAAAAGGGCTTCAAACTGAGCGACGGGCCGACACCCACGGGCAGCGGCTCGACCATCGCCTTCATCGACGCGCCCGAGGGCTACGAGATCGAGCTGATCCAGCGGGCGAAGTGAGGCAGGGGCGGTCGCTCACGGTGAGCTGATTGAAAAGCGTTTGATGCCCGTCGCCTTGCAGAGATCGAAGACGACACTGAGGCGGTCGAAGGCGGCGTCGCCCGGCGCACGCAGGGTGATGGCCGGCTGCGGTGTCATCGCGGCGATCTCGGTGAACCGGGTTTTGAGCGCGGCGAGCATCGCCTTGTCGTCACCGACGGAAATCGTCTCCTGCCCGCCGATCGAAATCAGGATCGGCTTCAGCGCCGCCTTGCCCGTCGCCTCGCTGCTGGCGCGGACCTGGCCATGGGCGAGATGAAGCGCCTGCCGCTTGCCGTCCACTTCGACGGTGAGGAGTTCCGTCTTGGCGTCGAAGGCGACGACGGAAACGCCCGCGAATTCCTGGCCCTGAGTGAGCCAGCCGCTCGTACGCTCTTGGTCGACGGAGATCACGAACAGCGTGCGGGCCGGCGTGGTCATGTAGCCCTGGAAGACAAGTTCGGCGCGTGCGCTGAGGGCAAAGATCAGGCAGACCGCGAGGATGGGGAAAGCTCTCATAGAGGGGGCGCTCGAAGCAGGGAACGAAGTGGCGCGCAGGCGCAGAAGTCGAGGCGATTGGCCCGGCCTCACGCCGCGGGCGGGAGGTCTTCGAGGCTGCTGATCTTGCGGAAGACCTCATGATAGCTCAGGTCGGCGGGGGTGCCCCGGGCGGAGATGGCCATAAGCTGGAGCGAGAAACCTTCGCGCTCGGCGACGAAGCGCTCGGGGTCATCGGTTCCCGCACTCGCGACGATGGTCGCGAGCTCGTGCTGGAGGCGGCGCAACTCCTCCAGGCTGACGCCGACGCGGGCGGGACAGTTTTGCGCCGTGAGATTCGCGTGCGCCAGGGCGTCCGTGAGGACGCGGGCGAGCGCGGCCAGCTTGGGGTTCGGCAGCGAGACGAGGGTATGGGTCGGGGCGGAGATGATTTTTCTCATGCTCGTGGCGGGACGGCGGAAGCGGATGGCGTGGTGACAGGTCGTGGACCAGGTGGTTCCCGGAACCGGCCTGACCGTGCACCGGCGGTGAGATCAAGCGCTGCCGTGAGTCGAGGAAACGTTGAATCCATATGATGCGAAATCGTTATATAGTAGTCCGTATTCAGTCGCCGGGGAGTGGGGGTGCGGTGACGGAGAGTTTCTTGTCGCGGGCGGAAATCTCGAAGGTGCCGATGTCGAGGGTCTGCTTGCGGTCGGCGAGGCGGACGGTGAGGCGCTTTTCCTGCTGATCTTTCGTGCCGAAGCCGGTCACGAGGCGCACCTGGGCCGTCACCGGGCCGAGGGCGGTCTGGCGGGCGTCGCCAAAATAGTTGATCTGCACGCGATATTTGCCGGTCTTGGCGTCGCGGAGGGCAAACTCCTCGGGGCCGTAGCCGGCGGTGCAGTCCTGCGACATGCGGCCGCCCTGATAGGTGAGGGGGTGATTGTAGATCGCGGTCTCGGCATTGGGATCGGTGACCCAGAGGTCGATATCGCAGTCGTTGGCGTCCCACGTGAGAATGACGCGCGTCTGCAGGGGGAGATTACGCCGCAGGCGACGATCGATGCGGCTGAGGTCGAGTGACTCGCCGGAGGTGGCGGCGATGGCATTCAGTTCGGTGAGGGCGGTCAGTTCGATATCGCGGAAGCGAGGGTCCCAGGGCTGCGAAACGACCTCCCAGAGCAGGTCGACGGCCCGCTGGTGGCGCTTCAGGTCGGCGCAGGCGAGCGCGAGGTCGCGGCGGCTCTGCGGCTCGTCGGGGCGGAGGGCCAGCACGCGCTCGAAGAGCGGGAGCGCGAGGTCGGCCCGCTCGGCCTGCACGAGGCGATGCGCGAGGACGCGGAGGAGGGCGACATCCTCCAGCTCCAATTCGGCGAGGTTGGAGAGGATGCGCCGGCCGAGGGCCGGCTCGTCGTGCTCGAAGAAGAAGTTGGCGACGTCGAGGAAGAAGCCCGGCTGGCGACTGTGGCGGACGCGCTCCTCCAGATAGACGTCGTAGGCGGCCGGGCCGTCGTCGGCGCGATTGAGGCGGTCGAGGTATCCGGTGTTTGGAGACCAGCGTTGCAGGGTGATGACGGGGGCGGCCGGGTCGCCGGGGGTGTCCTGGGCACCGGCCTTGGCGGCCGCCGGGCCGCGGGACCGGCCCGCGCGGCTGGCACCGATCGCAGAGGCGCTGGAGGAGCGCTCCGTCGAGATGGTAAACGCCTGGAGGGTCACGACCTCACCCGCCGAGTCGCCGCCGACGGCGCGGGGCGGCGGCACTCCGCCGAAGGTGGCTGCGGGCGCGGGAGCGCCGGTGGGAGCGGGCTCGGAAGCCAGGGGCCCGGCGTCGCTGTTGCGAAGCAGGAATCCGCCCCGGGCTGGTTCGGGACGGTCGGCTTTGGCCTTGGAGCCGTAGGCGCGGGGCGGCTTGTCCTTCGGGAAGGACTGCTCCCACCAGGCGATGCGGTCCTGGAAGGCGCGGACGACGGATTCCAGGTGCTGGTCGTGGGATTTGCTGCGGTTGTCGGCGAGCATGGCGTGGTGCGCGCTCCACTCGCTTCGCAACTCGGCGGGGGGCTTGATGTCGTAGCGGACGTAGTCGGCGACGGTTTCGAGGACGATCAGCGAGGTGTCGGCGGTCACGATGCCAAACTCCCGGCTGGTGCGGCGGAGGTCGGCGCGGTTGGCGACGGGGTTCAGCGAGAGCTGGGCGATCTTGGCCGTGGCCCAGCCGCGGGCGGCGAGGGGGCTGTCGGTTTCGCCGGCGTTGATGGCGACCTCGACGGTCTGCGCGTCGCTCTCGGACGTGCCGATGCGCAACTCGACGGTGGCGCGCTCGGTGCGGAGGAAACCGGCGACGATCACGGTGCCATCCGTGACCGCAGCGCCCGCCTCGGGGAAGACCTCGGCGACCTCGCGGGGATTGGAGTTCACGCGCAGCACACGCACGGACTGTGAGCGAAGACGGGTGACGGCGGCGGCGGGGGCGACTTCGAGGAGATTGACGAATTCGCCGCGCTGGCGCGAGGCGACGGCGCGGAGCCAGGTGGGGTCGGCGCGCGGGCTGGCGAGGAGGGTGTGAACGGCGCCGCGGAGCTTCAGTTTCGCGGCGGCGGGCGTGACGCCGTAGTTGATGAGGCCGTCGGAGAAGAGCAGCCACTCGTCGACCGCGGGATCGTCGGCGAGGCCGTCGAGGGAGGTCGCGCCGTCGTAGTCGGTTTTTTCGAGGGCGGTGCGGAGCTTGCGCCAGTTGCGATCCTGGACGGAAAACGTCTCGGGCTTCCCGGCCTCGTCGCGGAGGCGGATGAGGCGGACCTCGACGGAGCCGACGGCGGCGAACCAGGCGTCGAGCAGGGCGAACTCTTTTTTATGGTCGCGGTCGCGGCCCGAGCCGGAACTGTCCCAGAGCAGGCCGACGACCTTGGGGACGGCGCGCGGGCGGGGCGTGAGGGCGACGGGGGCCTCGGCATAGAAATACTCGTCGTCGCCGTGGCGCCCGGTGAGGACGCGCGGGCGGTCGCCGGGCGGGAGGGTGAGCTCGAGCAGGCCGCGGGCGGTGAAGTTCGTGCGCTCCAGTTCCATGAACCGGCCGTCGCGCCACGCGGGGACGTCGAGGCCGAGGGTGGTGCGGACCTGGGCGGCAGGGCCGCCGGTGAGGGCGACAACGGCGAGGCGGAATTTCTTCAGCTTCTCCGGGAAATCGAGATTGAGGCGGTAGGCGGGCGCGTCGGCGGCGGCGCGCAGGACGTCCTCCTGGTAGGCGACGACGATGCGGCGGGTGCCGCCGGCGGGGATGGGAAAGATGCGGGCGCGGTAGTTGTTGCCGGCGGTCTGTTCGAGGAGGCCGGGATCGACGCGGCGGCGCTCGATCTCCTCAAACACGACGCGGCCCTTGGTCTTCTCGACGGGGACGGCCTCGCGCATCGCGCCGTTGATATCAAGGGCGAAGCGGACCACGGACTGCCCGTCGAGGAGCGGCAGGGCGAAGGTGCCCTCGAGCACGCGGGAGTTGGGATTGCGGAACACGAGGTCGAAGGTCGTGACCGCGAGGCGGCCGGTGATCTCGGTTTTGATCTCGGCGGTCTCAACGACGACCGGGGAGGCGGAGGCATCGGCCAGCTCCATGCGCTGGGCGCGAACGGTGGCGGGCAGAAAAATGGCGGCGAGAAAAGCCCACGACGCGACGCAGGCGGACACCGGGGACGGGAGTGATTTCATAGTGCGAGGGCGGACGAAGGTTTTCCTCCACGCCGAAACGGGCGCGAAGACGGGGATGCCTATAAAGACACGCGAGCTGGAGTTTTCTTAGAAACGAATTGGACGGTGGTGGTGAGGAATGGAGGCGGAACGTGGGTTTGAGCGGGAGTGGCGGGGGGGGGATTTTAATCAGGTCGGATCTGGTCGGATTTACTTGGATTTGGTGCGATATGCTTGGATCTGAGGGATCGGATCGCCGGTAGGTCGGGGTTTACGCCCGACACGATCGGGTGAGGAGAAAACGTGTCGGGGATAAACCCCGACCTACGTCGGAGCCATTCGCCGGAACTGGCCTGGGGTGGCCGCAACGGTGAAGGTGCGGTCAGGCGGCTCGTCGGAGCAGTCCGGATTAGGTTGGATTTGGTGCGATTTACCTGGATTTGGTCGGATTTGCCCGGAGGCCACCCCTGGTGCCGGCTTGGCCCGTGGGGGGCGGTCCCAAGTTCGGGGGATGGTGGTGGTATATAATACAGTGAAGAGTTCCGGATAGGCCGCGCCCGCCACGTGCCGGGTGCGATGAGGTCGGATTTGGTCGGATTTACTTGGATGTGGTCGGATTTGCCCGGATCGCCCGGCGACCTCGGCTTGATCCGGGCGAGGGTGCAGCGGAACGCCACGCGATCGTGCCCTGTCGCCGGGGCGCGCAGGTCCGGGCGGAACGCAGGAACGTTCCGCGACGGAGGGAATCCGGGACGGGCTGGGGGCATCGGGGAGGCAGGTGGCGGGCGATCCCAAGGTGGATTGCTATTGGGTAAAAATCAACTCAAATGTGTAATAAAAGAACATCGAGCTCGCCCGGCTGGACGCCGGGCCTGAAACGAAAGGCCCGCGTGCCTTTGTCCTGATCGGTCCGACCCATCGCTGATGAAGATGGGCGACAGGCGTCTTTTGGTAGCCGCTCGGTTAACGAACGGTGTCCCGACCGTACGCGAAGGCGGACGGCCAGGCGAAAAGAGTGGCGATGGAAACGGGAGCGCGACCGCTCCGGTCGCTCCCATCCCTGGCGACCGAGGGCGGTCGCGCGCCCACCTGCGCGATGCGATCCGCACGCCAAGACGTGCGGCTACCCGATCGTCCCACTCGCTGGTGACGTGGGCATCAGTCGGCCGTGATCGCGGCGGCGGGTGGCAGGCCTCGCCAGGCGGTGCGGAGTTGGCTGGACAGCCTCATCGCATCCCCCGGTTCCGAGGAAACGAGAGAAGCGCGTTTTGAAGAAGGTGCTCAGGGTTTTTCGGTCCGCGTGGTTGCCGCAGGCGCCGTCCGGGGACTCGCCGTCTGATAGGCCGGCCTCGTGACACCCAGAAACAGCAGGCCGGCGGCGGAGATGATGTAGACGGCCAGCGACAGCCGCCTGAGTCCGAGCGGCAGTTGGTCGGAGGAACGGACCACGCAAAGAATGACGACGCCGAGTGCGGCGCCGAGAGTTATGGCGCGTAGGTCGCGCTCGCAAATGAGAGCGATCCAGGCGGCCAACGCCAATACGACGGAGGTCCACGCCCAAAAAATCGCGGCGGCGCGTTCTCTGGGGCGAGGGTGGGGCGGCGGCATGGGCTTGACGACGTTTGGGATGAACCTTGCGCTCGGCGCTCTCTCTAGGTGCTTGTCGGATACTCTAGAAGTGGCCGTGATACTCTTCGTCGGCGCCGAGGGGAATGGGGGTGGGGAGATGCCGGCACCAATCGACCACGCGGAGTACGACGTAGTCGACCTCGTTGCACGCAGATTCAAGGGCGATCCCGTCACCGTCGTCCCGGGGGATCGCCCGGGAGTTTCTGCGGCCGACCTCGACGATCTTGTCCAGCTTTTGTCCGATCAGCTCGCAGACGTCCGGAGAAAAGACCTCGGCCGCGATCAAATGCTCCCGGAGTGGCGCAATGTAGTCGGCTTCGTCGCTTTCGCCCCAACTGGCCCCGCCGTGGCCATTCCAGATTCGGTCAAGGACGCTAGCGGCGCTGACGACCACGGCCTGCTTGGTCTTCGCCAATTCGATCGCGGGATCGGCGAATTCATTGCGCAGGCGCCGCCATTCATCAGAGTAGTTCACCGCGTCCAGACCGGTTTTTTTGCGTTTGAAAAACGGAAGCATTTTTGGACGAGCGGTGTAGTTGTCTTCTGCTGATCTATTAGCAAACGGTAGAAAAGATGAAGCCAATTGGATTGGTGCCGCTATACACACTTCTGCCAACCCTTCGCTCACCCCCGCGATGCTTTGCGCTCCCAGGCGAAAAGGTATTGCTGGGCGAGGCCGGCGAGGGGGCCGAAGTGGGTGCGGCCGAAGTGGGCGATCTGGGCGGGCTTCCAGCCGGTGAGGCCGTAGCGGCGTTCCATGGTCTTGATGATCCACACGTCGACAGGAAAGGCTTCGAGGCGGCCGGCGCCGAAGAGGAGGACGCAGTCGGCGACTTTTTCGCCGACGCCGGGGAGGGAGCAGAGGCGTTCCTTCGCGGCGGCGTAGGGGAGCGCCTCGGTTTCCTCCAGCCAGCCGGGGTGGGCGGCGAGGAACTGGGCGGTCTGCGAAATGTACCGGGCGCGGAAGCCGAGGAGGCAGGAACGGAGCGTGGCTTCGGGGACGGTGGCGAGGGCGGACCAAGTCGGAAGCGCGGAAGAGGCGGAGCGATCAGCGGTCGAAGGTCGGAGTTCGGAGCCGCCGGGTGAAAGCGAGAGGGGCGTGCCGTGGTTCGCGGCGAGGAGGGCGACCATCTGCTTGATCTGGACGATCTGCTTCGTCGCGCTGCAGAGGAAGCCGAGGAGGGTTTCGCCGAAGGGTTGGCGGAGGATCCTCAGACCCGGAAAGGCGGCGAGGCAGGTCGCGAGGTGGGGGTCGCTGCGCCAGGGGAGCGAGTCGGTGAGGGCGGGGAAATCGCGGTCGAGGCCGAGGTAGGGGCGGAGCGCGGGTCCAACGGAGGCGGCGAGGGGGGCGGGGGCGGACCACTCGGGCTGGCCGCTCGGCGCGAGGCGGACGCGGGCGAGGTGGTGGGCCCATTGGCCCTGGTAGGTGGCGTCGGGCTGGCGTTGCCAGCGGAAGGCCTGGCCGCCGTCGAGGGTCTCGGCGAGGACGTCGGCGGTGAGCGGGGCGAGGCCGGCAATGGGCTGCCACGCGGACCAGGCGGTCACTTCGCGGGCTTTTCCCACAGGAAACTCTTGTGCTCGACGAGCACGCGGCCGTCGGCGGCGAGGAGGGTGAGGCGGTAGGCGACGGGACTGGCTTTCTTGCCGCCGGGCCAGTCGGTGCCGGTCACGCCGAGGTCGAAGACGGTGTCGCCCGCGGGAGCCGTGACGGGAAAGGTGAATGTCTTGGGCTCGGGGGCGTCGGGGCGGATGACCTGGAGTTCGAATTTCGCGCCGGCGGTGAGGGCCGCGGGGGAGGCGACGCGGAGGAGGAAGTAGTAGCCGGCGCGGGCGTCGGGCTGGGAGCGGAGGAGGGTGCGGCGGCCGGCGGGTTCGGGGCCGCCGAGGAATTCGCCGATGCGGTCGAAGGAGTCGGTTTCCCGCCAGCCGGGCCAGAGGCGGACGATCGCGGCATCGGCGGCGTGCGACAAACCGGTGGAGACCACGAAACACGCGAAAGACACGAAAAGAAGGAAAGCCGGACGTAGGCGGAGGAAGGGAGGGCGGGAAGACATGCGCGGTAGGGGCGAAGTGAAGGCGAGAAGTGCCGGGCAAACAAACTCAATCAAACCAGACCGGGGTGGCCCACGGAACACACGGAAGACACGGAAAAGAGAACGGGGGAGCAGAGGACGGAGCAGAAAGGTCGGAGAGGGGAACCACGAAAAACACGAAAGACACGAAAAACTGTAGGGAGGAAGCGACCCGATCATTTTACAGGAGGAAACGGAGAGAACGGAGAGCGAGCCTCCTGACGTGGGCTCCGTTTCCTCTGTTTCCTCCTGTGAAAATCTGGGGTTTGTGAGGTGAGGAAAAAAAGCGGGCCGGTGGCCCGCGCTCCCCGGGGAACGGCACTCTGCCGACTTCAGGGGCTCACTGCTCCAGGCGGATGAGCTGGTAGCGGTGGAGGCCGAGGGGGGACGCCTGCCAGTTCTTCACGGCGGGATGGATGAGGTAGGTGCTCGCGCGATAGACGACGGGGGCGATGCCGGGTTCGTCGAGGATCACGCTTTCTGCTTTGCGGAGGAGGTCGAAGCGGGCGGCGGGGTCGGCGGTGATGGCGGCCTGGTCGAGGAGCGCGTCGTACTCCTTGCTGCCCCAGCCGGTCCAGTTGTTGCCGTTCCCGGTGCGAAAGGTGTCGAGGAAGGTGATGGGATCGGGGAAATCCGCGGTCCAACCGAGGAGCGCGAGCGTGTGGCTGAGGGTCTGCTGATTTTGGAGCCAGGTCTTCTGCTCGTAGGGCTCGATGGTGATTTTGATGCCGAGTTCGCGCTGCCACATGGCCTGGATGGCCTCGGCCATCTTGGGGAGCTTGTCGTCGTTGAGCACCTGCATGGCGAGGGTCGGGAAGCCCTTGCCGCCCGGGAAGCCGGCTTCGGCGAGGAGGGCCCTGGCCGTCGCGAAATCGTCGGGCTGGCCGGCGGGGCTCGTGTAATTGCCGCAATGGGGCGGGACGAGGGTGTGCGCGGGGGGCCAGCCGCCGTTGAAGACTCGTTCGGAGATGGCTGTGCGGTCGAGGGCGAGGGCGAGGGCGCGCCGGACCTTGGGATTGGTGAACGGGGGCTTGGTGACGTTGAAGTTGATATAGGTGAGGTTGAGCAGCGGATCGAGGCGGAGGCGGTCCGGGGACTGCTGGCGGTAGCCCGGGATCTTCGAGGTCGGCAGGCTGTAGGTGAGGTGGAGCTGGCCGGCGCGGAAGTTGAGCTCCTCGACGTCGGACTTTTCGGTGGGGTAGAAGATGACGCGTTCGATCTGGTTGGCGGCGGCGCCCCAGTAGTGCGGGTTTTTCGCGACGATGAGGCGGGCGTTGGGCTGCCATTCGGCGAGGGTGAAGGCGCCGTTGCCGACCAGATTGCCGGGGCGGGTCCAGGCCGTGCCGCGTTCGTCCATCTTGCCGAACTTTTCGACGGTGGCGCGGTGGACGGGCATCCAGGTGCTGTGGGCGGCGAGGGCGAGGAGGTAGGGCGTGGGGCGGGTCAGGGTCACGCGCAGCGTGGCATCGTCGAGGGCGGCGACGCCAACCTCGGAGAAGTTTTTCAGTTTTCCGGAGTTGAAGGCCTCGGCGTCTTTGATCGGCCAGAGCATGTAGGCGTAGGTGGAGCCGAGGGCGGGGGAGAGGATGCGCTGGAACGAGTAGGCGAAGTCGGCGGCGGTGACGCGGTCGCCGTTGGACCACTTGGCGGTGGGTCTGAGGTGGAAGGTGTAGACGAGGCCGTCGGGGGAAATATCCCAGCGTTCGGCGACGCCGGGGACGGGGAGGCCGGTGGGTTCGTCGTAGCAGGTGAGGCCCTCGAAGAGCGCGATGACGATGTTCATGTCGGTCGCGGCGTCCATGAGGGACGGGTCGAGGGTGGCGGGCTCGTTCTGGTTGCCAATCAACAGGGTATGGGTGCGAAGGCCCTCCTCGACGGGGGTCTCGCGCTTGGTGCAGGCGGTGAATCCGAGCAGGGCGGCGATGAGGCAGAGGGCGGGGAGACCGGAGCGCATGGGACGGAACGAAAGCTCGGCTCGCGCTGGAGGCAAAAATGTTTTCTAAGAAAGCACGCGATTCCGCGTCTAACTGGAGAACCCGCATGGCACACGATCCCCCGAATGCACGGGCTATGTCGCATGAAGACTCCGGTTTTCTCGACCGCACTTTTGCGGAACAACAAGCACCACTCCTTCGCTACGCCACCCGCCTTCTCTCCGGAGATGCGGACCGGGCGCGCGATGTGGTGCAGGATGTCTTCGTCAAACTCATGGGGCAGCCGGTCGAGGCGGTGGAGGGGCACACGGTTGAGTGGCTCTTCACGGTCTGCCGGCATCGCGCGCTCGACGTGTTGCGCAAGGAGGGGCGGATGAAGCGCTTCGGAGAGGGCGAGGCGGAGCGGGTCACGACCGGGGAGCCGCGGCCGGGCCGTGAATTGGAGGCCGCCGAGATGCGCGCGGCGCTCCTCGCAATGATCGAGCACCTGCCGCCCAACCAGCAGGAGGTCGTGCGCCTGAAATTTCAGAATGGTTTTAGCTACAAGGAGATATCCAACATCACGTCGCTGTCGGTGGGCAACGTGGGCTTTTTGATCCACACCGCCGTGGCGCGACTACGCACGGAGTTTACCACCCAGCGACTGTAAGGACCGTCAGAACCGTCAGCCGACCGCACCGATGAACGACCACCACCACCACCACACCCTCTTGCCGGACGATCCAAGGATCACGGCGTTCGCCTTGGGCGAACTGGAGGGGGACGACCGAGCCGCCGTCGAGGCGGCCTTGCGCCACGATCCGGCGTTGCGGGCGATGGTGGACGACATCCGGGCGACGGCGGGCCTGATCCGGTCGGCCCTGACCGAGGAGCTGGCGAAGGACGCGGCCGAGGATACCGCGGCGGGCAAGATCGTGGCGTTTCCGACGACGGGGGCCCCGGTGCCGACCGTTCCGGGGGACGATCCGGCCAGCGACGAAGGCGCCCCGGCGGCGCGGACGGCGCAGTGGTATCCACGTTTTTATTACATCGTGGGCGGGCTGGCGGCGGCGTGTTTCGCGCTGCTGGCGGTGCTCACCCCGCCCCCGCCGGCGGCGCCGAAGCCGGCGGTCGCGGAGAAGGCCGGCAAGGTCTACGTCGACATGAACACGGTCGTGCGGCCCGCGCCCAGCGTCGCCGTGGCGCCGCCGCCCGCCGACCGGGCGGAGCCGGAGGCGGGCCCGCGGACGGCCCCGCCGAAGATCGCGCCGACGCGCGAGGAGGCGGTGCACATCGTCGCCGGGACGGACCAGAAGGCGTCGCGCACGCTGCTGGAGCAGGCGAAGGACATCGAAAGCGCCGCGGCGGGCCAGCGGCCGCAGGCGCTGACCCTGAGCGCGACCGCCGCGGCGCCGCTCCGGCTGTCGTCGACCCCGCACCGGCCCGACCCGAAAGCGGTGCCGGGCCTGGCGGCCGCAAGTGACCGCGGCGCGATCTTCAACGAGAGCCGCGGGATGCCCGGCGCGGGGCTGAAGGACATCACGCAGGGCCGCGACTTTGACACCGTGAAGCCCGCCGGGCCGGATCAGCCGCCGGACGGGCTGATGCACCTGTCGCCCTTTACCGTATCCGTGGACCGGATGCGTGCGCGGGCGGCGGAGGCCGCGGCGGCGAAGGCGAAGGCCGAGGCGCAGCCGGCCGCGCCGGCGCGGCTGCTGGCGGACGCGCGGGCCTTCGAGCCGACGGACGAGCCGCTGGCGCTCCTGCCCGCGCGGGCGGGCCGCGGCTCGGGTAACACGGAGGTCTACGGCCTCGCGCCGGACAACGGGTTTCTCAGCGCGCGGCAGAACCCGTTCTCCAGCTTTTCCGTCGACACGGACACGACGAGCTATGCGAACGTGCAGCGCTTCGTGCAGGGCGGCAAACGCCCGCCGCGCGAGGCGGTGCGGATCGAGGAGCTGCTGAACCAGTTTCCGTACAGCTACCCGCCGCCGGCGGCGAAGAGCGAGGCGCCGTTTGCGACCACCCTCGAGGTGAGCGAGGCGCCCTGGGCGCCGACGCACCGGTTGGTGCGCATCGGGCTGAAGGGCCGGGAGATCACGACGGCGGAGCGGCCGGCGGCGAACCTCGTGTTCCTCCTCGACGTGTCGGGCTCGATGAACGCCCCGAACCGGCTGCCGCTGGTGAAGGAGTCGATGCGGATGCTGCTGACCAAGCTGCGGGCCGACGACCGCGTGGCGATCGTGACCTACGCGGGCCAGTCGGGCCTCGCGCTGCCCTCGACGCCGGTGGCGCAGGCGCCGGAGATCCTCACCGCGCTCGACAACCTCGCGGCCGGCGGCTCGACCAACGGCGCGATGGGCATCCAGCTCGCCTACGACATCGCCAAGGCCAACCGCGTCGACGGCGGGATCAACCGCGTGATCCTCTGCACGGACGGGGATTTCAACGTGGGCGTGACGAGCGAGGCGGAGCTCACGGGCCTGATCGAGGAGAAGGCGAAGTCCGGGGTGTTTCTCACGGTGCTGGGCTACGGCATGGCCAACCGCAAGGACGGCGCGCTCGAGCAGCTCGCCAGCCGGGGCAACGGCAATTTCGGCTACATCGACTCGCGGCGCGAGGCGGAGAAGCTCCTCGTGCAGCAGGTGAACGGCACGCTGGTGACGCTCGCGAAGGACGTGAAGATCCGGGTGGAGTTCAACCCGGCGCAGGTCTCGTCGTACCGGTTGATCGGATACGAGAACCGCCTGCTGAAGAAGGAGGAGTTTGCGGACGACAAGATGGACGCGGGCGAGCTCGGCGCGGGGCACACCGTCACCGCGCTCTACGAGGTCGTGCCGGTGGGCGCGGCGGCGAAGACCGGGCGGCGCGTGGCGGAGGCGGAGGTCCGCCGGTACAATTTCTACGGCGGCGTGACGGACACCGCGACGCTGCCGGGCCGGACCGACCCGTACGGCCAGGAGCTGCTGACGGTGAAGGTGCGCTACAAGAAACCGGGCGCGCTCTTCAGCCGCGCGGTGGACTATCCCCTCACGGATGCCGGCGGGACGTTTCACAACGCGAGCCCGGACTTCAAGTTTGCGGCGGCGGTGGCGGGCTTCGGGATGATTTTGCGGGAGTCGCCGTACCGGGGCACGACGACGATGGCCAACGTGATCGAATGGGCCGAGGCCGGCGCGGCCGAGGACGCGGGCGGGTACCGCAGCGAGTTCATCGAGCTCGCGCGGCACACGGAGCTGATCGAGAAGTGAGGGGCTGAGGGGGCGGGCTGAAGCCCGCCGATCGCGGAGGACGTATTTGGGCTCAAGTTTGGCGCGGGGGGGACGTTTAGGGCGATAGGCCAAATTGTATGGAATCGGAAACGCCCACCTTGCGCGCTGCGCCTTCCGGGGGCTCCGCGTTGCCCGGACCGGGTGCGGAGCACCGCGGCGCGTTGCTGCGCTACGCGACGCGGCTGCTGGAAAAGGCGGCGGAGCATGCGGGCGAGGTGGTCGATGCGACCCTGGCGCAGGCGGCGATGGAGTCCGCGGTGGCGGGGACGCCGGCCGCGGAGGCGGGCGGGCCGGACGGCGGGACGGGGGCGGCGGCGGACGACCGGGCGGTGGAGAAACTTTTT
>JAPLTR010000911.1 GCA_026398065.1 Verrucomicrobiota bacterium
GGTCGACTTTGTCCGCATCGGTCCCCAGTTTTGTATAGGCGACGAAAAAGATGTTGGCCTTGGTCTTTTCGTTCTTCGCGTCCTTCATCGCCATGTAGCCGGCCGTCGCGCGGTACTTGATCACTTTCCCGCCGAGCGTGATTTCATGCTCCGTGACCGAGAGGACGGGCTCTTTTTCTTTCTCGTCCTTCTTGTCGTCCTTTTTCTCCCCGGCATTCGCTTCGGCACCCGCGGCGGGTTTTTCCGGGGCACTCGCCGCGACGGCCGCGGGCGACGGTGCGCACAGCAAAATAGTCAGCAGGAACCCGGCGATCAGGTGGCGATTTTTCATAGAAAATAAAAGAGCGCTTCGTGAGCGTTGTCCGCTTACGGCTTTTTCAACTGTTCGTACTTTTTCTGGTACTTCTCGTAGAGCCGGAGGTGGCGGTTCGAGAGGTCGATGCGCGCGCCGTCGACGTAGGCCTGCTCGACGTGCGTCGGGATCTCCAACGGATCGCCGTCGGTGACGATGAGCGTGGCGCGCTTGCCCACCTCGATCGAACCCAGTTCCGCGCCGACCCCGAGCAACTGCGCGGGATAAAGGGTGATGGCCTTCAGGGCCTCCTTCGGCGGCAGCCCATAGGCCGCGGCCTTGCCGGCCTGGTAAGGCAGATTGCGGTCCGACTGGGTGCCGAGTTCGGCGTCCGCCCCGTCGTTGGCGATGCAGAAGCGCACGCCCGCCGCGTGAAGTTTCGCCGGATTCGCAAACGGTGCGTCAAAGGGGTCCTCGCGGCGCAGCGGGAGCGCCGTCACCGGGCTCACGATCACCGCGACATCGTTCGCCTTCAGGAGATCGACCACGCGCCACGCATCGAGTCCGCCGACCAGCGTGATCTTGAACTTCTCCATCTTCGCCCACGCCACCGCCGACTCGATCTGCTTCACCTCGTTGGCATGCACAAACAGCGGCAGCTCCCCCTTCAGCACGGGCAGCATGGCCTCCCACCGCGAGTCGGTGTCGATCGGTTTCCCGGCGCCCTCCTTTGCCTTCAGGTAGGCGCGCGCAGCGGCAAACGCATCGCGCAGTTTCTTCAGGTTTTCGTCGATAGTCCTCTGCTGGTCGGCCGCCGGGCGCGGAAAATTCGGATCCCGGTTCACCGTCAGGTTGGGCCAAAACACGTGCAGGGCCACGGTCCCGCGCAACGTGAGGTCCTCCCAGGTCCAGCCGTCCATGCGGATCAGCGTCGACGTGCCGGCGACGAGCCCCGTCGTGAGCGGCACACTCAGCGCGGTCAGGATGCCGTTCGACCGCGACACCGGGATGTGCTCGCTGTCGGGATTGAGGGCGGACTGGGCGCGGGCGATGGTGTCCCAACTGTAATCGCGCTCCACGCGGGAGCGGGCGGCGGCTTCGATGCGGGCGCGGCCGGCGGGGGTGGCGAGCAGCGTTTCGATGGCGTCGGCCATTTCCCGGGCGGTGTGCACCAGCACGAAATCTTCGCCGGGCGTGAGGTCGAGTCCGTTGACACCGGCGGGCGTGCTGACCACCGCCTTGCCCATAGCCATGGCCTCCAGCACCTTGATGTTGGTGCCGGCGGAGGCCACCAGCGGCGCCACCACCAGGGCGGCGCGCTGGTAGGCGGGGCGAACGTCGGCGACGAAACCATCGAGGGTGATGCCGGGCTGCGAGAGACTGGCCGCCACGGCATACTGTTCGTGGCGCGCGCCGGCGATGATGTGGAGCGCGGCGTCGTGAAGCAGGGGCCAAACCTGTTTGAGGAAGAACTCTACCGCCATGACGTTGGGGCGGTGCGCGAAGCTGCCGATGAAGAGGATGCGGCGCGGGTCGGGAACGTCGGCGGCGGGGTGGAAGCGGTGGAGATCGACGCCGTTGGCGAGGGTGATGGCGGGGGTGCACGTCACCAGGCGGCGGTCCTGTTCGGACATGGTGACGACGCGGTCCACGGTGCGCCAGGCGGCGGTTTCGAACTTGCGCCAGAGGTCGAGTTCGCGGCGTAGTTCCCAGCAGTCCTCGAGGCGGAGAAGCTGTTGATAGAGGTCGAAGGTGACGTCGTGTTCCACCAGGATGGTGCGGGCGGGGGCGCAATCGGGGGCATATTGGGCGAGTTGGGTGAACTCGAGTTGGGCGACGGCAGGGCGCCACTTCCGGACGGTCTGGTGGAGCGCGGCGCGGAAGGCTGGGGAGGCGAACTCTTCGACAACTTCGGGACGTCCGGTGAAGGGCAGAGCGTGGCTGCCGGCGCGGCGGA
>JAPLTR010000636.1 GCA_026398065.1 Verrucomicrobiota bacterium
GGGCGCAACCGTGCGCACGGCGGCGGGGGCCTGCGCCGACGATTCGGCGAAAAGGGCGGTCGTGCCCAGCAGGGCGAGCACGACGGGAAGGCGAAGGCAGGAGAGGGCGGGCATGGCGAGAAGATCAGGTGGACTTGGCGACGGGAGCGCCGATCGCATACGGAAGCGGCACGGTCCGGGGCGAGGTGCGACGATGGGGCCCGCGCACGGCGGCGAAGGCGACCGGCACGAGGAAGAGGGAGGCCCAGGTGCCGAAGAGGAGGCCGCCGATGACAGCGCGGCCGAGCGGGGCATTCTGCTCGCCGCCCTCGGCCTGGCCGATGGCCATGGGGATGACGCCGAGGATCATCGCGAGGGCCGTCATGAGCACGGGGCGGAGGCGGGTGGTGGCGGCCTCGACGGCGGCGTCGTAAGCGCTGAGGCCGGCGGCGAAGCGGTCGCGCGCGAAGCTGCCGACGAGCACGCTGTTGGCCGTGGAAACGCCGACGACCATGATGATGCCCATGAGCGCGGGCACGCTCACGGGCGTGCCGGTGACCCAGAGGGAAAACACGGCGCCGTAGATGGCGATGGGGAGCCCGCTGATGGCCACGAAGGGAAGCGACCAGGACTGGAAGTTCACCACCATCACGAGGAAGACGAGGACGGCGGCGAGGCCGAGTCCGCCGATGAGCTCGTTGTAGGACGAGCGCATGAGGGCGGCCTGCCCGGTGAGCTCGAGGCGGTTGCCGGGCTTCACGCGGGGACGGACGTCCTTGAGGATCGTCTCGAGGTCGGCCGCGACCGCGCCGAGGTCGCGGCCGGCGACGTTGCCGACCATCGTCATTGTAGGCAGCAGCGTGGTGCGGGAGACGCTGGCGGGGGCGCGTTTCTCGACGATGGAGGCAAAGGCACGGAGCGGCACGGGCGCGCCGCCGCCGGTGGAGGGACGGACCGTGAGGTTCAGCAGTTGCTCGACCGAGGTGAGATTCGCCGGCGGGGCGATGACCTGGACGTCGTAGGAGGTGCCGAGGGCGGGGTCGGCCCAGACGTTGGCGGCGACGGAGCCGCCGCTGCCGAGGGCCGCGAGCACGGTGGTGGCGGCGTCCTGCTGGTTGATTCCGAGGGAGGCCGCGCGGGCCCGGTCGACCCGGACCGAATAGCCGGGCTGATCGAGCACTTCGCGCAGGCCGACATCGACGGCCCCGGGGACCTGGGCGAAGCGGTCGCGCAGCTCGCGGGCAAGGGCGAGATTGCCCGCAACGTCGCGACCGATGAAGCGCACCTCGAAGGTGGTCGGCGCACCGGAGGAGAGCGTCTGGCTGGTGGCATCGGCGGGGCGGAAGAAGGCCTGCACCCGCGGGAATTTGGTGGCGAGCATGGCACGGATCTTCGCCTCATAGCCGATGCTCGGAGCGTGTTTCTCCTGCAATTGGATCAGGACCTCGCTGTCGGCGGAAGTGATGGAGGTGGTCTCGACCCAGGCCTGGTTCACGGAACTGGGCGCGCCGATGTTTTCGACGACGAACTGGAGTTCGGCGGGCGGGATGATGGCGCGGATCTCGCGCTGGATGTCGGCCATGACGGCCGCCGTATCCTCAATCCGGAGACCGCTGGGGGCGCGCACGAAGAGGCGGAGCAGACCGGCATCCGTCCGCGGGAAGAACTCGCGGCCGCTTTTCCAGGCGGAGAAGACGCCGAGCGCGAGGACCAGTGCCACGGGGAAGAGCACAAGGGATTTGCGGTGGAGGAGAAAGTGAAGGAGGCGGGTCTGCTTTGCCACCAAGCGGTCGAGAAAATGCTCGATGGTGTGGTGGAGGCGGGCGAGGCCGCGCGGGGGCTGGTCGGCGGCGCGGCGCTCGGCGCGCTGCTCCGAGGGGAGGATGATCGAGGCGAGGGTGGGGACGAGCGTGCGGGCGAGGAGGTAGCTGGCGATCATCGCGAACACCACGGCGAGGGCGAGCGGGCGAAACACGTCGGCGGCGGTGCCGGTGAGCAGAAAGATCGGGAGGAAAACGATGCAGATGGCGAGGGTCGAAACGAACTCGGGGAAGGCGACCTCGCGGGCGCCATCG
>JAPLTR010000432.1 GCA_026398065.1 Verrucomicrobiota bacterium
GCGCCCATGAACAGCAGCAGGCAGGTCAGGGTCAGCGCGTCGGCATTCCAGCCGAAGAAGTTTTCATTCCAGTTGGCGAGCATGGCGGCGTATTGCGCATCGCTCGTGCCCCAGCGGCGCGTGATCGAGTCGCCGACGAAGTAGAGATCGATTCCGCCGCGCCTGGCCTTGGCGAGCAAGTCTTCGTGGGCCCGGAGCGAATTCGCATCCGTACGCGGGGTGGGCTGGTCGGCCGCGGCGATGGCGAAATTCGTGGAGATCGACAGCAGCAGGCTGATCACCAGCAGGGTCCGGGGCGCAGTGGTCATGAGAGAAAAAAGCCGGTTTCCCCCGCACGCGGGGGGAACCGGCTCCATGGTCTACGTCGGCTTAGAACGAGAACGTATTTGTCACAAACCACTCCTGGTTCGGTGCAATTCGGACCGAGGCCCACGTCTTCCCGTCGGGCTCGACCGAGATGGGGATCACCTTTTCTTTGCCGAGCGCATTGCGCACGTTCAGCTGGATCCTCCAGCCGATCTTGGCGCTGAGCTTGCGCTCGTAGCTGACCCAGAGATCGAGCGCATCTTCCGAGGGGCCGTAGAAGGGCTTGCTGAGGTCGAAGCTGGCCAGGCTGGAATTTTTCGGGTCGGGAATCACCGGATAGCCGATGACGACCTTGTCCTGCCAGCGATAGCTGGCGCCAACGCCCGTGCCCTTGAGCATGCCTTCGCGGAAACTGTAGTTGCTCGTGACGTTGTAGCGCCACTTGCGAAGTTCCGATGCCGCCGTTTTTTCCTGGAGCTTCAACAACGTGTATTGCCCGCGCCACGGGTTCCAGTCCTGGCGCAGTTCATTCGCCGCCGAATAGTCGGAGTTAAATCGGACCAGATCTCCGGCAGGTCCGGCCATCAGCTTATCCATATAGGCCACCAAGCCATCCAGCACCGGGCCGCCGACGTTGGTGCGAACGGCCTCGGTCTTCGAGGCGTTGAAGGCCACGCGCCAGTTCGAAGTCGGATTGGCGGTCAGTTCAAATTCATAGCCCTTCGACTGGGTGTCAGCCGTCACCGCGAACCCCTGCATCAGCGGCGCCGTGCGATAGTCATACACGCTGTTCGTGACGGGCTGCTTGGGGTTGGCCTCATATTGGCCGCGAGTTTGCAGCGCGGACGCGGTGGTCGGCCCAACGCCGTAGTTCCAGGCGTTGAAGTAACCGTTGCCGGCGAGATAGGTCTGCATGTCGTTGAGCGCCTGGAGGGCGGCATCACGACGGGCATTGGCCTCCGCGGTCGTTTCCAAGTGAGAATTCGCCGGCACCGACGTGGCGACGCCCGATGCCACCGGCCGCCCGGAGGTGTTGTCCACGTAGGCCGGGTCCCAGAGATACCGCTGGCCCGTGTAAGGCGTGAGGTTCGTCTGCCCGGCCGTGGACCAATCGTAGGCCGACATGTAGTACGTCTTGATATTGCGCCAGTTCAAGGCGTCGCGAATGGTGGTATAGATGCCGCTGTTATCGAGCTGCGTGTTGGCCCCGGCCAAACTCGTTTCATATTTGATCACGCGCACCGAGAACTTGCGATCCTTCGTGGAGAGCTGAAGGCCGTAGTCCTTGGTCCGGCCGGTCGGGTTGGAAATCGGATTGCCGTAGATGTCGCGGCGAAGATCCGTGACCTGGAAGTTGTTCGACTTGTTGTAGGAGAGGCTGATGTTGATGGGCAACGGGTCCCTGTCACCCAACAGCTTGTTGAGGTGCACCACGACGCCGCCGGCGGTTGAATGATCCTTCAGGATTTGATTGGCAGGAAAATCAACCGGCAGCCGATAGACATTGGGGTTGAGATTGAGCGCCCCGCGGGCGGCCGAGCCCGTCAGAGGCTGGGCGGACGCGCTCTTGCTTTGCACCTCATCGTAGCGCCAACCGAGCGTGGGCACGATGGCGTCCTTCCACAGGAAACCCTGCCAGGAACCGGCATACGACTTGGTCTTTCGCAGGCTCTTGGCAGCCGACGTCACGAGACTTTGATCGTTGCCGTTGTCATAACGCAGCAGGTTGTCGGTAAAGCTGCTGTTCCAGCCAACGTAGTTGGCGGGATTTGACACCTGCGTGAGCTGGGCATAGGGCACATTGGGATTCACGGTGGTGTTGATCACCGGAGCGCCGTTGAAGAACGGCTGCAAATTGGTCGGCACGTTCCACGGGTCGTTGATGTTGACTCCCGGCTGGGGTCTCCACGTCGAATCGAATTGATAGATATTGCCGTTCTGCAGCGCCACATTGGAACTGATGCGCGGAATGTAGGCTCCGGCCGCCGACGTCGCGTTGGCCAGCGAAGGCCCGAGATAGATGACCCCGACCGGCGGGAGATTGTTAAGGCCATCGGGATTGCCCTGCAGTTTGTAGGCCGCATACGCCGCGGAGTTGGCATACATCTGCCACTGCCGGTTTTCGGTGGAATAACTCTCGTCGCTGTAAACGCCGTTGAAGCGGTGCTTGCCGAGCAATTTCGCCCAAAAGCCCTCCTTGGCCAGCAAATCCGAGGCGCGAAGCTCGCCGAAGAGCGAGCCGCGGACATATTTGCGGTCGCTCTCGTAGGAGTTGCCGCGACCCGGACCACCGGCGACGAACGGACGGCCGAAGTTGGGATTGCTGACGTTGCCGTTGGAAGCGTTGGTCGGCCCGACGACGTAGTCCTGAAAATTCTGCAGCACGTCGATATTGAGCGTTGGCTGACCACCGAGGAGCGCCTGTCCGCCCCGATGATATTTCTGACGGTCGAAGGTCAGCTGCACGCCAAGCCGGTCATTGAAAGCCGTCTGGGTGATATCGACGTTATAGGAGTCCCATCCTTCCCACTCGTTCTTGGTGGGACCATCGATCAGGTTGTTATAGTAATCGAAGGCCGACGCGTCCGTCAGCGACATGTTCCGATACTGGCCATATTGGGCATTCGTCAGACGCGCGTTGTTGGCATACGCGCTGAAGCTGCCCAGGGCCGAGAACACATCGGCATACCTCTGCCCGATGAGGTTGGTGCCCGCACCCTGAGGGACGCCGGCGGCGCTCAGCGCACCCGTGTTAACGAATCCGCCGTAAATGCGGTAAAGCTGATTGCTGGTGCCGTCGATAAACCAGACGGGCTGCTGCTGGCCGACCACGCCGCTCATCCACGGGTTGAAGGTCGAAGCCGAGGAGCCGAGCACGTAACCGTTAGGGACGACCACCTTGCCCGCGCCACCCATCAGGTTGTTGGGATCGGAACTCGCCGCGCGGAACCAGGGCGTGATGCTGTCCTGGGGCGTGACGGTGCGGGGCCGGTTGGCCTTGATCTGACCATTCTCGTATTTCGCTTTGACGGAGGTATGGAAGCCGGGGCTCTTGAAGAGCTGCGGATCGAAACGCAACGCGCCGGAGACGCGGTGGTCGTCCTGAAACGCCGGATTTTGCTGATATTTTTCGTTGTTCCACAGCCCGTCGATCCGGAGCGAAAGGATTTTGGGAACAAGCTGTTGATTGAGATCCAAGCTGCCTCGCCGGGTGCCGTAGGAGCCAAAGCGGACATCGGCGGATCCAAAATTGCGAAACTCGGCGTTGTTCGTCGATGCGTTCACAATGCCGGCCGGGGAGCCAAGGCCGAAGAGGATGGAGTTCGGACCACGCTGGATCTCGATGCGTTCAACGTTGTAGGAATCCCACGGGATGTCCGTGCCGAAAAAATCGCGGGTGTTGTCCGCCGCGGCGAGGCCACGGACCCGTTGCGCACCGCTCGGTGCGCGGAGCGTGCTCGTTTCATCGACGCTCGTGCCATTGCCCAGGCCTGCATAGGTGCCGAGCGTGCCACCGACCTCGGCGTTGGTCGTATATTGGAGCAACGAGCCACTCGACGTGGCACCAATGTCTTTGAGAAATTCCTTTGTAATGACCTGGATCGGCGATCCGACGTCCGCGAGGTTCGTGCGGATACGCGTGCCGGCCAGCGTTTCGGTTGCCTGATAGCCGGTGTCGCGCGACGTCCCGACTTCGAAGGGCGTCAGCTTGACGATCTCGCCGGCGTCGGCATCGATCTCGACAGGCCTGCCATTCCTGGTCGCGTCAGACTTGGGTTGGGCGGTCGCAGTGGCGGTCGATGGCGACGGCGCCGTCTGCGCCGCGAGAGGCCAGGCGCCGCTGAGCGCCACGAGGGCCGATACGAGTTTTACACGGTGGTTCATGGGTGGCAGGGAGGTAACGCGTCGGCCCCTGTCGACGCCGCGAGGCGGACGAACGGGAGCAGTGCTGGGTGGGGATTTGCGGGGGTAGAAAACGGCCCGGGGAAAGACACCGCGCCGGTTGAGTGGCCGGACCTTCGGCGACCGCCCGTTGGACTTCAAAAATGTTGTCAGTCTAACTTTAGCGCTGAGACCCGAAACCCTGCGCCGCGGCTCGCGTTTCCCCCCAAAGCCCGTTGCGTGAAGGGCCATGGTCTCCGCTCCCACCGCCTCCGTCCTCACCGTCACCGCGGTCAGCAAGAGCTACGGTGCGCGCTGCGTGCTCGCCGACATCACGTTTTCCGTCGCACCCGGCGAACGCATCGCGCTCACCGGCCCCTCCGGCAGCGGCAAGACCACGCTGCTCAACTGCCTCGGCGGCGTCGATCGCCCGGACGCCGGCGCCATCGCACTCCATGGCGAACGCATCGACCAGCTGCCCGGCGACGGCCTCGCCCGCCTCCGCCGCGAGCGCATCGGCACCGTGTTTCAGTTTTTCCATCTGCTGCCCACACTCACGGCAGCCGAGAACGTCGAGCTGCCCCTCCAGCTCATCCGGCTACCGGTTGCCGAACGGGCCGAGCGCGTCGCCGCCGCCCTCGGCCGCGTCGGGCTCACCGCGCGCGCGGGCGCCCTCCCCTCGCAGCTCTCGGGCGGCGAACAGCAGCGCGTTGCCATCGCCCGCGCGCTCGTGCACCGACCCGCGCTCATCCTCGCCGACGAACCCACCGGCAACCTCGACTCCGCCAACGGCGAAAACATCCTCCGCCTCCTTCGCGAGCTGACCGACGAGACGCAGACCGCCCTCGTGCTGGTCACCCACAGCGAGGAGGCCGCCGCCATCTGCCACCGCCGCATCCACCTGCGCGACGGCCGGATCGTCGACTGACCGCGCGATGGCTTCGCTCGAACTCCTCCTCCTGCGGCGCTTCACGCTGCGCCACTGGCGGCTGGCCCCGCGCCAGTCGCTGCTCCTCGTCGCCATCCTCGCCCTCGGCGTCGCGGTGTTCATCGCCGTACGCCTCGCCAACCGCGCGGCCGTCGCGAGCTTCACCCACTTCACGGACACCCTCACCGGGCAGAGCGACTGGATCATCCAGCCGCCCGCCGGCACGCTGCCCGAATCGGTGCTGCCCGAACTGCGCGCCGCGCTCGGCGCCCGGCCCGTACATCTGTTCCCGGTCGTCGAGTCCACTGCCGTCCGCCCGCGTCACGCCACCGAGGGAACGGGCTCCGGCCGCACCACGTACACGCTCCTCGGCGTCGACCTGATCGCTGTTGCCAATCTCGCGCGCCAGCAGGCCGCGGACACCTCCTTCTTTGTACAAAAACGCGCGGCCGACCCGCGCAGTCCGGGCACAGAAGCACCGTCCGGTTTCTGGCCGGCGTTTCGCGCCGGCCCCCAGATTTGGATCAGTCCCGCCCTGTCCGCCCAGCTTGCCGGCGCCCGCACGCTTGAACTGATTGTCAACGAGCAGGTGCACGCGCTCCCGGTCGCGGGCGTGATCCCCCACGCCAAGGACGCCCCGCGCGTCCCCGCCAATCTCATCCTCCTCGACCTTCCGCACCTCCAGCGCCTCGCCGGCAAAACCGGCCGGCTCGACCGCGTGGAATTCCTCGTCGAGCCCGGCCCGCGCGCCGACGAACGCCGCGAGGAACTGCACACGCTGCTCGAAAAAATCGGCACCCCTGGCGAACGCTGGACCGTGACGTCGCCCGGCGCGCGCCGCGAATCCGCCGCGACGATGACGCGCGCCTTCCGCCTCAATCTCACCGTCCTCTCGCTGATCGCGCTGCTCGTGGGCCTGTACCTGATTTTCCAGGCGCTCGACGGCGCCGTCGTCCGCCGTCGCAGCGAGATCGCCATCCTCCGGTCGCTCGGCGTCGAGGAGGGGACCTTGCGCCGCGCGTGGCTGGCGGAGGCCGCCGTGCTCGGTCTGCTCGGGGGAGCATTCGGCCTGCTGCTCGGCTGGGCCGGCGCCCAGTTCTCCGTCCGCGCCGTCGGCCAGACCGTCAACGCCCTCTACTACGCCACCACCGTCGGGTCCGCGGGCCTCGACGCGGGCGAGATCGTGCTCGGTCTGGTGCTCGGCCTCGTCGCCAGCCTCGCGGCGGGCTGGTGGCCCGCGCGCGAAGCCGCCCGCACGCCGCCCGCCCAGGTGCTCGTCCGGCACGCCGCCGCCGCGCCCGGCCACCTCGTCCTCCGCAGCGCCTGGCTCGGCGGCGCGCTCCTCCTCGCGGGGTGCATCTGCGCGCAACTGCCCCCCGTGCGCTTCGCGGGCGGCGGACGTTTTCCGCTGGCCGGCTACCTGACGGCGTTCCTGTGGATTCTGGGCGGCGGCATCCTCTGCGGCTTCCTGCTCCCGCTCTTCGCCCGCCTCATGCACCGCGCCCGCACCTCCTCGGCGGTGACGCGCGTCGCCCTCAGTCACCTCGCCGCACCCTCCGGACGGCACCGCCTCGCCGTGGCCGCCCTGCTCTGCGCCGTCGGCATGACTGCGGGCATGGCGATTCTGGTCGCGAGCTTCGAAACCACCGTGAGCGGCTGGGTGCGCCGTTCGCTGCAGGCCGATCTTTATATCTCCAGCAACGGCACGCAGAGCGCCTCCTCCAAAAACCGCATCTCCCCGGCCACCTGGCGCGCCGTCGCCGCCGACCCCGCCGTCGCCGTCGCGAGCGTGCTCGCCGCCTATCCCATCGAACTCGCTGGCACACCCACCCTGCTCACGGGCACCGATCTCCGCCTGCTCCACGAGCGCACCGATCTGCCCTGGGCGCAGGCACCGCTCGACGAAGCCGTGTTCGACCCCGCGCGCAACGCCGCCCTCCTGCTCGCCAGCGAGAGCTTCTGCGAGCGCTTCCGCAAAAAGCGCGGCGACACCCTCCGCGTCCCCACCCCGGCCGGCCCGCAGACCTTCACGATCGCCGGCGTCTATGCCGACTATGGCAACGAGCGCGGAGCCCTCATCGTGCAGCGCGACCTCCTCGTCGCCTGGTTCAACGACGACCAGGTCGCCAACCTGTCCCTCTACCTCCGGCCCGGCGCCGACGCCGAAAGCCTCCGCACCGAGCTGCTCGCCCGCCACCCCGGCCTCGTCGTTTACACCAACGCCACCCTCCGCGCCGAGATCCTCCGCGTGTTTCGCCAGACGTTTTCCATCACCTACGCGCTGGAGGTCATCGGCGTGGCCGTCGCCGTGATCGGCCTCGCGCTCACCCTCATCAGCGTCCTGCTGGACCGCCGCGAGGAGCTCACCACCCTTCGCGCCCTCGGCTTCACCCGCCGCGAGATGGCCCGCGCCACCGCCCTCGAGGGCACCGCACTCGCCGCCGCGGCCACCGTCGGCGGCCTCACCCTGAGCCTCGGGCTGGGCTGGCTCCTCATCCACGTGATCAACAAGCAGTCCTTCGGCTGGACCCTCGGCTTCGCCCTCCCGTGGGGCCAGCTCGCCGCCCTCGCCGCCACAGTGGTCCTGACCGGCGCGGTCGTCAGCCACGTCGTCGGCCGCTGGGGCGCCGATCTCCCGGCCGACCGCGAGGAATAGCCGCCGACCAACCATGCGCCCCATCGTATCCATTTTCCTGATGCTCGCCGCGCTGGCGTCCGCCCCGGCGCGCGCCCAGCCGCCGCTGACGACCCCGGAGGGCTTCGCGGTCCCGCAGCCCGGCCACCGCTTCGTCTTTCCCCGCGACCACGGCAACCACCCCGAATTCAAAATCGAGTGGTGGTATGTCACCGGGCACCTCTTTGCCGCGGATGGACGGCGCTTCGGTTTCCAGGCGACCTTCTTCCGCCAAGCCGGCCCGCTCGGCGGCACCGACGCCAACCCCCGCTTCGGCACCGGCCACGTCTTTCTCGCGCACATGGCGTTGCTCGACGTCCGGACGGGAAAATTCATCCATCAGGAGAAGCTCAACCGCGAGGGCTGGGACGCCGCCTCGGCCACCGCCACCCTCGACGTCCGCAACGGCGCCTGGTCCCTCCGCCTCGCGGAGCCCCTCACGCCCCCCGTTCCCAACCCCGACCCCTCCACCCCCCGCCTCGCCCTCGTCGGCGGCATCCGGGCGGAAGCCGCCTTCAGTCTCATTCTCACGCCGGCCAAGCCCCTCGTCGTCTTTGGCGAGGACGGCCTGTCGCGCAAGGGCGCCGAGCCCACCGCCGCGAGCTACTATCTCACGTTCTCCCGGCTGCGCGCCGCCGGCGAACTTTCCCTGGGCGGCGAGACGCTCCGCGTCACCGGCGAGGCGTGGATGGACCACGAGATCAGCAGCAGCCAGCTCGGCGGCGGACAGGTCGGATGGGACTGGCTCAGCGTGCAGTTCACCGACGGCCGGGAACTCATGCTCTACCGCCTCCGCCTCGCTGGCGGCGCCTCCGACCCCGCCTCGACCCTGACCTGGGTGGATGCCGCCGGCCAGACCCGGCGCACCCCATTCACCTTGGACGTGCTCGACCGCTGGACCAGCCCCGCCACGGGCGCGGTCTATCCCTCGCGCATCCGCTTTTCTGCTTCCCGACGACGCTTCCGCTCTTCACCCTCCGCTCCCGTGAGCGCCGGCGACATCACCCTCATCCTCCAGCAAATCGAGAAAGGCGACAGCCTCGCCGCGCCTCAATTGCTCGCCGCCGTCTATGACGAGCTCCGCCGGCTCGCCGCCGCGAAGATGGCCCGGGAGAATCCCGGCCAGACCCTCCAGCCGACCGCCCTCGTCCACGAGGCCTGGCTGCGCCTCGGCGGCGACCAGCAGCCGACCTGGGCCAACCGCGCGCATTTCTTCTCCGCCGCCGCCGAGTCGATGCGCCGCATCTTGATCGAAAACGCCCGTCGCAAGCGCGCCGTTCGCCACGGCGGCGAGTTCGTGAAACAGAGCGCCAACGACACCGGCTTCGAACTCGCCTCCCCCGAGGCCGACGATGCCGAGCTGCTCCTCGTGAGCGACGCCCTTGACGCCCTCGCCGTCCACGACGCCCGCAAGGCCGAGCTCGTGAAGCAGAAGTATTTCGTCGGGCTCACCTTGGAGGAGGCCGCCGACGTGCTCGGCATCTCCCATCGGACCGCGAAGCGCGACTGGGCCTACGCCCGCGCCTGGCTGTTCAACGAGGTGAAGCGGCTCCGCGGGTGAGCGCCGGGCCCGCCATCCCCGCGCCCGATGGCCCCTTGGCCCCCGATTTTTCGCTCTATACCCCGACAATGTAGCCGAATGCCCAAAACCCTTCCGCGCATGATGCCCAGTTTCACCCGGTGAACCGCGACGACGAGATCTTCGGCGAAGCCATCGAGCTGCCCGCCGCCGAGCGCGCCGCCTTCCTCGACCGCGCCTGCGCGGGCGATGCCGCGCTGCGGGCCCGCGTCGAGGCCCTGCTCGTCGGGCACGATGCGGCGGAGGATTTCCTGGAGCGTTCGCCGACGGTCCGCCCGGCCGAGCCCGCCTTTCCGGAGGAGCAGCCCGGCGACCGCATCGGCCGCTATACGCTGCTGAAGAAGGTCGGCGAGGGTGGCTGCGGGGTCGTTTACCTCGCCGAGCAAACCGAGCCCGTCCGCCGCCGCGTCGCCCTCAAGGTCATCAAGCTCGGCATGGACACGAAGCAGGTGATCGCCCGCTTCGAGGCCGAGCGGCAGGCGCTCGCGATGATGGACCACCCGGACATCGCGCGGGTCTTCGACGCCGGCTCGACGGACACCGGCCGCCCGTTCTTCGTGATGGAGTTCGTCGACGGCGCGCCGATGACGAAGTTCTGCGACGACCACAGCCTGCCGATGGACGCGCGGCTGGATCTCTTTGCCCGCGTCTGCGTTGCGCTCCAGCACGCCCACCAAAAGGGCGTCATCCACCGCGACCTCAAGCCCTCCAACATCCTCGTCGCGATGCACGACGGCGTGCCCGCGCCCAAGATCATCGACTTCGGCATCGCCAAGGCCACCTCGGGCCGACTCACCGAGGAGACGCTCGTCACGGGCTTTGACCAGTTCATCGGCACCCCGGCGTACATGAGCCCCGAGCAGGCCGAGCTGCGCGAGCTCGATATCGACACCCGCAGCGACGTGTACTCGCTCGGCGTCCTCCTCTACGAACTTCTCACCGGCCGGCCCCCCTACGACACGGGCTCGCTCGTGCGCGCCGGCATCGAGGAGATCCGCCGCATCATCCGCGAGGTCGATCCCCCGCGGCCCTCGACGCGCGTCTCGACCCTCGCCTTTGCCGACCGCGCCACCGTCGCCCGCCTCCGCCAGGCCGCGCCCCTGCAGCTCACGTCCGTCCTCCGCGGCGATCTCGACTGGATCGTGATGCGCTGCCTGGAGAAGGACCGCGACCGCCGCTACGGCACCGCCAGCGAACTCGCCGACGACGTGCGCCGGCACCTGCGCTCCGAGCCCGTCTTTGCCCGCCCGCCGACCACGGCCTACCGCGTGCAGAAGTTCGTCGCGCGCAACCGCCTCGTCTGCGCCAGCGCCGCCGCGGTCGCCGCCGCCCTGATCATCGGCACCGTCGTCAGCGTGCGGCAGGCCGTGCGCGCCACAGCCGCCGAACAGGTCGCCCGCCGGGAACGCGACGCCGCCACCGCCGCCGGCCGCGCCGAGGCGGTCGCCCGCACCGACGCCCAGCGTCGCCAGGAGCAGGCCGAGGCGCTGCTCACCTTCATGCTTGGCGGCTTTCGCACCGAGTTGGAGAAGGCCGGCCGCCTCAACCTCCTCGACGACGTCGGCGAGAAGGCGATGAGCTACTTCACCGCCCTCGACCCGCGTGACCTCACCGACACCGCCCTAGCCCGCCAGGCCAAGGCGCTCTACCAGATCGGAGACACCCGGCTCAAACAGGCCCGCTTTCCCGAGGCCACCGTCGCCTTCACCACCTCGTACGCCCGCGCCGCCGAGTTGGTGGAACGGCACCCGCGCGACGGTGACATGCTCTTCGAACGTGCCCAGGCGGAATATTGGCTCGGGTTTGCGGCCCGCCGGCGCGGAGATCTTCCCCAGGCGCGGGCCTGGCTCACGCGCTACCGCGATTCCGGGGCCGCCTTGGTTGCGCTTGAAGGAAAAGTGTACCGCGCGCAACGCGAACTCACCTCTGGCGAACACAACCTTGCCGTGCTCGAGTATGACGACGGCAATCTCGCCGCTGCGCGGCGCTCCTTTCTCGCCGTGAAAGTCGCCGTGGAGGAGATGCTCGCCAGCGGGGTGACAGATACCAGCCTCAGGTATCGGCCGGCGGACGTGGCGTCGTGGCTGGGGTGGATCGCCGAGCGCGACGGAAACTACGCCGAGGCCCTTGAGCGCCTCAACGAGATGTCCTCCCTCACCCAGGCCCTCGTCACACTTGAGCCGACGGTCACTCGCTGGCGGACCAAACTGGCCGACAGCGCGGCCTTCATCGGCAACGTGAACGCCATCACGGGACGCCTCCCTGAAGCCGCGGCGGCCTATGCCCGCGCCCAAAAACAGATGGAATCACTGGTCGAGCAGGACCCAAAGAACCAACAGTGGCTGGCCTCGCTTCTCACCCTCCGCGTCTCGCAGGTCATGCTGCTTCTTGCCGAAAAACAGACCGCGGAAGCCGCCCGGGTTCTCGCCGAAGCCCTGCCCAAGCTGGAAGCCCTGGTGGCCGCCGAGCCACAGTCGCGCGGTTACATCCGCATCCTCGCCGCCGCCCGGCGCCAGGACGCGCGCGTCAGGCTCGCCGACGGTCGGGCCGGTGCCGACGCGGCGGTCGCCCAGGCGATCGCGTTGGGGGAACCGCTTGTGCGTGAGGCCCGAGCGGACAATTGGGCGATCTGGGAGTATACCCAGTCGCACCTCCTCGCCGGTCGGATCGCACTCGGTCGCAATGACCCTGCGGGCGCACAGGGCCATTGGAACCGCGCCCTCGAGGTGCTCGCCCCGCATCTGCCCACCACCAACGAGTGGCGCTATCTTGATCCTGCGGCCCAAGCCTATATCTTGTTGGGAAGACCAAACGAGGCACGCCCTTTCATCGAACGGCTTAAGCGTTTCGGATATCGGTCGAATGATTTGATGGCGGTGTCCATCCTGGACTCCGCACCTTAGTCCGTCAGCTCCAACCGAAAAAATCATAGCTCCCTATGTACACCGCCACTGTCCTCCTCCAAATCAAGAAATTCACGCACATGTCGGGCGTCTACGGCAAAGGCCGATATATCAAGGCCGTCATCAATCCGCCAACCGACACGTCCCCGCCCCCCTATCCCAAAGTCCCGGTTTTTTCGGGTGACGGTCAGTCGATCACTATCTCCATCCCTTCGACCTACTGGGGTGGGGTATCACTGACCTTCCAGTTACCTGACCCAGCTTATGTCCTTCTAGGAGTGGCTTTTAAATCAGACGGTGGCTCGGTGGCCCAGGCAGAGTTCCCTGCGCTCAGCACCAGCCGGGACGCCAATGGCAGTCAGCTCACCATGCTCGACGCCTGTGACGACGACGGCGAAGAGGTCTTTCTGGACTACTTGATTCTCGTCCAGCAAGTCTCGACTGGAAACATCGGCGCGATCGACCCGGATATCGATACCGAAATCATCCCTGAATAGTCACCGACGGCGCCACGCCTCGATCTACCTGCCCGGCTGCAGCCCGCGACGCGGAGCCAGCCGGGCTCTTTTTTTGTTTATGACAGAGAATTGATCCTCAGCCGTCACGCGCCACAGATCGCATAAAACCCGCCCACGCGTGGCCCATTTCCTCCCGGGAATTCGCTCTGGGGGTATCCGGCTGACCTCCGGAAACTCCGACCAAACCAGAGCCTTCTGTTCCCCTATGAGAAATCCACCCGTCGTCTTCCCGTCCAATGGTGCGATCCAGCGCTACATCGTTCCCGCCTCCGGCAGCTATGTCATCGAGGCGTCGGGGGCCCAGGGCGGGGCGGGCGGCGGACCCGGCGGACGGGGGGCGCGCGTGCGCGGCACGTTTCATCTGAATCGCGGCGAGATCCTCTGGATCGTCGTCGGCCGGCAGGGCACCGCGGGCACCACGCCCCACCAGCCCGCGGGCGGCGGCGGCGGCGGCTCGTTTGTCTGGAAATGCATGACCGACCTGATCCTCCCGGCCCAGCCTCTGCTCGCGGCGGGTGGAGGTGGCGGCGGGGCCGGCGGCGACGGCGTGGTCACGGCGGACGGGGCCAACGGCGCCGCGCCCGGCGGGCGCAACGGCCACGGCGGCGCGGCCGATACGGGCGACTTTCACTACAGCGGCGGCGGCGGCACCGGCTGGATCAGCGGCGGTTGCACGGGCTCCACCCCCACGTATTGCGGCGGCGGCAACCGCTGGGCTGGCGGCCTCGGGGCCAACTACTGCTGCAACGAGGGCGGCAACGGCGGCTTCGGGGGCGGCGGCGGCGGCGCGTTCATCGGCCAGGGTTCCGGCGGCGGCGGCGGCTACAGCGGCGGCGGCGGCGGCACCCAAAACGGCCCGGCCGGCGGCGGCGGCGGCTCCTACAACGCGGGTATCAATCAAACCAATACGCCCGGCGTCCAGCTCGGCGACGGCCAGGTCACCCTCGAGGCCGTGCCCGCCCTGACACCTCCCGTCGAGCCGCCCCAGCTCGCCCGCACCCCCCAGCGCACCACCAGCTACATGACGATGGAAACCGTGGGCCAGCAGGCCGTGTTCGGCGCGCTGGCCTGCTACTACTAGAGGATTTTTCCGAAACGGCGCTCAGCCTCGAGCGGATCCAGCATGCCCGCCCGCCTGGTCGGCGGCCTGCTTGCAGTCGCTCTTCCGTGTACCCTCGTTCTCGTTCCTCGCAGTCATTCTTCGTTCTCTCTGCTGCTTCCCTGCGGCACCCGCCATCAGGCGGCACCGCGCCGCTCCGCCCCTCACGGTTTCTTCGTCCGCGGCACCGACCAGAAGCGCACCCGGCCGTTTTCGAACAGGATGTAGCCGCCATCGTCGAAGATCCACGTCTCAAGCTTCCCGCCCCGCACCGAACTGTGCATCAGGGGCTGGCCGACCTGCTCGGCCACTTCCTTGGGATCGAGCCCCTCCCGCATATCCGTCCACGCCGCCTGCGCGCACGCGCCGGCGAGCACCAGCCCGACCAGACTCCGCCGCAGGGCGGTCCGGATCGCGCCCCCGGGGGGGACCGCGCGGCGGGTGATTCGAGAGCGGTTCGACATGGCGTTCAGCTCAGAGCTTCTCAATTCCGCCCACCGTCCACAAGAAAACCGGTGCGAAAAAACCGTCACATTTCGGTCCACTTTTCCGGGTGATTTTCGAGAACGACCTAGGGTTTCGCCCCCACCGCCAGCCTCGGCCGCAACGGCCGCCGTCCCCCTCGAAAGAGGGATGAAGTTCAGGTGGGCAAAAACCTACAGTAGGGGTGGCCGAATTCACCCCATCCCCATCGTCCGGTTCCACTGTTCGCCCTCGTGCGCAGTCGAGGCCGGCCCGGCGGCGCGGCGGCGGTGGTTCGAGCCACCAAACCCTCGCCTCACCGAACATGACTGCCACCCAAACCCTTCGTCTCCCGGGACGGTTCACCCTCGAATCCGTCCCTGTCGCCCTCGCGCCTCTGGCCCGCGCCACCGCGCGCCTTTTCCGGCGGGTTCTCCCGCTGGTTGCCTTCCTCATCGCTTTCACCGGCCTCGTGATCGCTCCGTCGGCGCACGCCCAGTCCGCCGCCTTCGGCTCCGTCACCGGCCGCGTCCTGAACCCCTTGACGGGAAAATATGTCGCCAACGCCGAGATCCGCGTCGCCGGCAGCGAGGCCACCGCCGTGACCGACGACGAGGGCCGCTTCCAGCTCACCCGCGTGCCCGTCGGCACGGCCGCCGTGACGGTCTCCTTCTCCGGCTACCACAACGCCACCGCCACCGTCGACGTCCTCGCCGGCCAGACCGCCACCAAGGACTTTGAGATCGTCAGCTCCGACACCCCGATGGCCGACGGCACCGTGAAAATGGAGGCCTTCACCGTCTCCTCCGAACGCGAAGGCAACGCCAAGGCCATCATGGCCCAGCGCAATTCGATGAACATCACCAACTCGGTCTCCGCCGATGTCTTCGGCACGACCTCCGAAGGCAACGTCGGCGAATTCCTCAAGTATCTCCCCGGCGTCGATCTCGAGTACGTCGAGGCCGACACCCGCACGCCCCGTCTCGGCGGTCTCGATCCGTCGTACACGGGCGTGACGCTCAACGGCATGGGCATGGCCAGCGCCGACGCGTTCCAGCAGGCCAACGGCACCGACAACGTGCGCGCCGGCGGCGGCAACCGCTCCTTCGGCTTCGAGCAGGTCTCGATCAACAGCATCGAGTCCATCGAGATCAATCTCACCACCGCCTCCGACCAGGATGCCAGCTCCCCCGCGGGCACCATCAACCTGAAGACGAAGAAGGCTTTCGACCGCAAGGAGCGCTTCATCGGCTACTCCGCCAACGTCATGATGAATTCCGAGGACCCGTCGTTCAAACGCACCTACGGGCCCGGTGACGAACGCGCCTACAAGATCCGCCCCGGCGCCACGGTCGACTACTACGACACCTTCCTCAACCGCCGCCTCGGCATCGTGCTCAACCTGAGCGAGTCGAACATGTACAACCAGCAGCGCCTCGTGCAGCTGGGCTACAGCACTGCGACCACCGCCACCGACCAGCGCCCCTACGTGCTGAATTCCCTCACGTTCAAGAGCGGCCCGAAGTTCACCGAGCGCTTCTCCGCCTCGCTCGGCGCCGACTACAAGGTCTCCAACAACTTTGTTCTCTCCTTCGTCTCCGGCTACCAGTGGTACTCCGCGCAGTACTTCAACCGCCAGCTCGCCGTCACCATGGCGCGCAACAACGTCACCGGCGACGGCCTGAACAATTTCGACATCGTCAACGACGGCGGCACCGTCGCCTACGGCGGCGCGCAGGCCTCCAAGCTCACGCGCAGCTACCAGCTCGCCCCGTCCTTCGAGTACCGCAAGGGCACGCTCACGGTGAACGGCGGCTTTAACTTCTCCACCTCGACCAACAGCTACGGCGCCGTCGCCCGCCGCCAGAACACCCGCGACGTCCCGGTCAACAGCCTCACCGGCCTCGACCTCCGCCTCTCGCGCGCCTCCACCACCGATGTCGACTGGACCGTCGCCCAGATCCCCGGCACCACCGCCGCCTCCACCTCGGCCGCGAAGGATTTCTCCAACTTCGCCAACTACACCAACCCGCGCGTCGTCGACGACGGCCGTTACAACAAGAAGAACATCTACCAGGGCCAGCTCGACGCGAGGTACAACGCCGCGTGGCGCTTCCCGACCGTGCTGAAGGCCGGCGCCAAGATCACCGAGACCTTCAACGCCAACGATGACTACACCCCCATCTACACCTGGGCCTACACCGGCCCCGGCGGCGGCACGACCGGCAGCTGGGCCAGCCTGCCCTCGCCCACCGTCTTCGACATGGGCAACCCGAGCGTCAACTTCGTGAATCTCTCGGGCACGACCTTCGCGCCCACCTTCGCCAACCGCAAGGCCATCGCCAATCTGTTCTACGATCACCCGGAATATTTCGCGAACAACTCCACCGCCGCCAACTGGTACACCGCCGTCGTCGGCAACCACCGCCGCATCCGCGAGCAGGTCAACGCCGCCTACGTGAACGGCACCACGCGCTTCAATCAGTTCAGCTTCCAGGCCGGCCTGCGTATCGAACAAACCACCACCACCTCGCTCGACTTCGATCCGCGCACGGGCGCCGAGGTCAAGGCCGCCGGCTACACCACCGACTCCACCGGCCGCGCCAACACGGTCCCCGGCCTGACCTATCAGTACCTCTCGCAGCCTCAGGTCTCGCGCAGCGGCGACTACTCCAACCTCTTCCCGAGCGCCTCGGCGAAGTACTCGATCAATAAAAACTTCCAGGCACAGCTCGGCTACTCGCACGCCATCCGCCGCCCGAACTACAACGATATCGGCGGCGTCGTCACCATCGACGAAAACGCGCTCACCATCAACATCCCGAACCAGAACCTGCGCCCCGAGATGTCCGACAACCTCGTCGCGCGTCTCGCCTACTACTTCGAGCCCGTGGGCAACCTCTCCGTCAGCGCCACGCAGAACAAGCTGAAGGACTCCGTCGCCACCACGTCCTACAAGTCCGAGGACACCGTGTTCGGTGCCGAGTATCCCGGCTACACGGTCTTCACCCGGTCCACCTCTCCCGGCACCAAGGGCGTCAAGAGCCTCACCGTCGACTACCGCCAGAACCTCCGCCTCCTCCCCGGCGTGCTCCGCAGCACGACGGTCTTCTTCAACGCCACGCGCAACGTGGTCGACGAGGTCACCAAGTACGGCGTGCCCCCGCTGATGATGAGCGGCGGCGTCTCGACCCGCTGGCGCGCCTTCAACTTCGGCGTCAACGCGAAGTGGACCGACGACACCCCGTGGAATTTCACGGTGAACCGTTTCCGCAAGGAGCGCATCATGACCGACGTGAACTTCGGCTATCAGGTCTCGAAGTCGTTCAATATCTTCGCGAGCGGCCGCAACATCTTCAACGAAGCCGACTACGTGTACGACGGCCGCAACGTGAACCTGATCCAAAAGGTCGAGCACTACGGCACCATCTGGACTTTCGGCGTGAGCGGCAAGTTCTAGCCCGCCTCCCGTCGCAAACCCGGCGGAGGTTGCAGCCTCCGCCGGACCCTTTCCCCCGCCGCGCGCGCCCTCCGGTGCCGCGGCTTTTTTTGTATCAGCATCCGACGGACGCCTCGGAGAGGCGTCCCTACCGCAAACTGCGATGAATCGAGGTAGGGACGGCTCTCCGAGCCGTCCGCCAGGATTTCCGCACACGGTCAGAATGTTCGTCCCACTACCTGCTCAGATAACCTGTAGGGCGTCTGGCTTGCAGACGCCTTGGCGCGACCACCCTGAGCGGTGTCCGCCAGACGGACGCCCGACGTTCGCGCTCCCCATCCGTGTCTATCCATGGCCATCCGTGGTTAAAAATCCCACGCTCATTTTTTAACCACGGATGGCCACGGATGAACGCAGATACGAGCACCCTCCCGCTCACAGCCGGATGATCCCCCGCTGCAGCGCCGCCGTCACCGCCTGCGTGCGGTCGGCCACGCGTAGTTTCGCCAGGATGCTCTTCAGGTGGTCCTTCGTCGTGTATTCGCTGATCTTCAGGATCTCCGCGATCTCCTTGTTCGCCAGCCCGCGGGCGAGCTGGTTGAGCACCTCGATCTCCCGGACCGTCAGCTGCTCGTAGGAGCTCCGGGACTTCAGCCGGCTCGCGACATTCTGCGGGATCCAGCGCCGGCCCGCCGCGACCGCCCGGATCGCGGGAATCAGCTCCTCGCCCGTCGCGCTTTTGAGCACGTAGCCGCTGGCGCCCGCCTCGAGCGCCGCATGGATGTCCGCGTCGCCATCGAAGGCCGAGAGCATCAGCACCGCCGCGTCGGCCGCGAGCCGGCGGATCTGGGTCGTCGCCTCGTTGCCCGATTTGCCGGGCATGCGCAGGTCCATCAGCACCATGTCGGGCCGGAGTTTTTCGAACATCGCGACCGCCTGGTCGCCATCGTCCGCCTCGCCGATCACCTTCAGGTCCGGCTCCGTGTTGATCAGGGCGACCAGTCCCATCCGCACGATGAAATGGTCGTCGACGACGAGGATTCGGACTTCGGATTTCGCATTCATCAAATGACGGGCCTCGGCGCCAGCGGTTGGCCGGCTGGGTCGCGCAGCGGGATGATCGCCCGGACGGTCGTGCCCTCGCCCGGCGAGCCGCTCACATCGAGCCGGCCGCCCAGCCGCTTGGCCCGCTCGCTCATGCCGAGGAGCCCGAACTGCCGGTCGCCCCGCGCTGCGATCTGCTCCGACACGAGGCCGCTGCCGTTGTCCCGGATCTCCAGCGCGACGTTGTCGACGCCGAAGGTCAGCCGGAGCGTCACCAGCGTGGCGCCCGAATGCTTCACGACATTGGTCACCGCCTCCTGGCCGATGCGCAGCAGGCTTTCCTCCACGATCTCCGGCAGCGGTTTGCGCTCGCCCTCGGTCTCGATCTCCACGCGGATTTCGCTGCCCGCGGTGATCTGCCGGCTCCCGATCGACAGGGCCTCCGCGAGGTCGAACTGCTCCAGCTCGCGCGACCGCAGGTCCCAGATCGAACGCCGCAGCTCAAGCTGGCTCTGTTTCAGGAAACCGCGCGCCAGCTCGAGCCGCGCGCTCGCATCGCGCGGATTCCGCTCGAAGAGCTTTGCCGCCGTGTCGAGCTGCAGGGCGATACCGGTGAGCGCCTGCTCCAGCGTGTCGTGCAGCTCGCGCGCCAGCCGCGTGCGCTCGGTGAGCACGGCACGGAATTCGAGCTGCGCGGTCTTCCGCACCGTCATCTCGCTCTGCAGCTGCTCCGTGCGCTCCTTCACCCGCGCCTCGAGGTGGTCGTGCGCCCGCTGCAGCTCCGATTGCGCCTTCTCGCGCTCCGCCACGAGGAAACTCAGCATCACGTTCTTCCGCGAGATCGTCAGCAGCCACGCGGCCACACCCGCCAGCAGCGCGCACACCACGGCGAATCCCACGAGCAGCCGCTCCGCGGTGAACCAGCTCGGCGCCTCCAGCACCCGCAGGCCACCGGCGTCCGGCAGCAGGAGCGTCAGCGCCTTCAGCTTCCCGTCGTCCCCGGTCTCGAAGGAGGCGATCCCCTTCACCTCCACCCGGCTGCCCAGCGGCACCGACGTGAGCGGCGACGTCTCCTGCGTCAGCTCGCACTCCGCCGTGAAGGTCAGCTCCGGATGCTGGATCGTGCACGACACCCGCACGCCCGCAAAGGGAACGTTTTCCCGCCGCACCTGCCGGACGCTGCGGTCGAGGAGTCTGCCGCTCAGGACGATCAGCTCCGCCGCGTGCAGGCCGTTGCGCAGGTCGGCGACCGGCCGCTCGGTCGCCGGCAGCGGCGCCGGCCGGCCGGACTGCTCCCGCCACACCGCGTCGCGCAGCACCGGCTGGTAGTTGACGAACTCCAGAAACCCCACCGCCTCGACCGTTTTGCCGATGGTCGGCGGCGTCGCCTGCCCGCTCTCGAGATGGAGCCCCCCCGTGCCGTCCTGCACGAAGAGATCCAGCCCGTTGCGCTGGAACGTAACCGTACCCCTCACATGGATACGTTCGCCCAGGCTGGCGTTCGGCCGGTAGCGCGCGATGTCACCGAGGGGGACGAGCGGCTGCTCGAACGGCGGGCTCGACTCCGGCTGGTCCACCACAAAATCCTCCACCGTCGGCACAAACAGGTTCACCGCGGTGAGCTGCCGCCGCGCGGCGTTGAACGAGGTCGCCGCCGTGCCGCGCACCGTCACCTTCGCCGCAAGCAGCGACTGCGGGTCCAGCTGCGGCGAAAGCTTCGGCAGCACCCGCACCCGGTAGCCGCCCACCGACACCTCCATCACGATCTTGCGCGTGGCGGCGAGGCTCACCGAGCGCACGAGCCCGGTGATCTCCACGCGCTGCCCGTCCTCCACGCCCGCCATCAGCCGCTCAATGGTGATCTTCTTCGCGACCGGCAGCGGCGCCGTCCCCACTTTCTTCCACGCGGTCACATGCAGGACCGGCGCAAACGCCCCGGGGCTGCTGTAGCCCTCCGCCTCGACGAGGTCGCCCACCGCCGGTCCCCGGCCCACATTGTGCGCGTAGATGCCGCCGCTGGCGTCCTGCACAAAAAACCGCCCCTGCCAGTCCGGTTCCGAAACCGTCACCACGCCGCGCAACGAAACGCGGATCTGTTTCGCCGCCGCCTCCGCCGGCAGGGCCAGCACCTCCGCCGCGGTCTGGAGCATGGCCACCGGCGGCTCGCCGCCGGAGAGCGGCAGCAGGAAACCCAGCGTCGCGACAACGACGCCGAACGACGCTCTCCGTCTCGGACGACTGGGGCTGCGTAAACGCGTAGCGGCAAAACCTAGGCGGCGGGCCCGCGATTCCAAGCTCTCTTCACCCCCTCGAAAGAGGGGTGCGCCCCCGCCACTACGGCGCGGCCTTCACGCCGAGCTTCTCCAGCGCCTGGTCCAGGCGGTTGTCCTGCTCCCCGCCAAAACCCACCAGCACCGTCGCGACCTTCCCGTCGCGCCCGATCACAAACTGCGTCGGGATGCCCTGCACCCCATAAAGCTTCAGCGACACCCGGTCGGGATACTGCTCCTTCGGCCCGTCACGCCCGAGCGGATCGTTGGCAAACACCAGGTCGAGATACTTCGCCGCATTCGTCTTCAGCCAGGCCTCAAAATTCGCGCGCGTGTCGCTCGTGCACGCCGCGAACACCACCACGCCCTGTGCCTTCGTCGCCGCGGCGATTTTTTGCGTGTGCGGCATCGAGGCGATGCACGGCCCGCACCACGTCGCCCAGAAATCCAGCACCACGATTTTCCCGGCAAAGTCCGACAGCTTCACCGGCGCGCCCGCCGGATCGATCGCCGTGAAATCCGGCGCCACCGTCCCGGGCTTGAGCGTCGTGTCTTCGCGCGGCGTCGGCGGCGGTCCCGCCGGTCCGGCGGTTTTCGGCGCCTCCTCCGCCGGGATCGCCAGCCCCGCGGCGCGCAGGTAGCCGCGCAGCACGGCCGCCGACTGCGGCCCGAAGCCCACGAAGCCGCCCACGACCTTGCCTTCCCGGTCGATCACGCCCGTCGCTGGATAGACGCCCAGCCCAAAGTTCTTCTGCGACACGCTGTCCGTGCGCGCTCGGCCCGCCGCGTCCCAGGCGATCGGATACGCCAGTGTCTCCTTCGTCTTCGCCACCCACGCGTCGAACTCCTCGCGCGTGCCGCCCGAGCAGATCCCGAGCACCTTCGCGCCGAGCGCTTCATACTGGAGGAACGCGTTCTGCAGTCCCTCCGCCGGCCCGCGGTTCGGCGCCCAGAAACCCACGACGAGCACCTTGCCCTTGAAATCCGCCAGCCGGATGTCCCTCCCATCCGCCCCCACGACCGTGAAGTCCGGCGCCACCACCCCCGCCGCGAGCGTGCCGAACTTCGCCACCGGCTCCGCCGCGTGCCCCGCCAGCGCGCCCCAGATCCCCAGCACGACGCCCAGCCATGTCATCTTCATCCCCCACGCTAAATCGTCCTCCGCGCCCGCCGCGATTTTTTTCGCGTGCGCGCCGCGGCCCCCTTGCCCACACCTGTGCGTTCCGTGCACGCCGCCCACACCCGCTCCGTCCTCCTCCTAGTCGCCGCCGCCCTGTGCTGGAGCCTGGGCGGCCTGCTCATCAAGTCCGTGAGCTGGCCCCCGCTCGCCGTCGCCGGCGGCCGGGGCCTGATCGCCGCGCTCTTCCTCCTCGCGACCAATCGCGGGCTGCGCTTCCACTTCTCGCGCGTGCAGCTCCTCGGCGCCCTCGGCTACGCCGCCTGCACCATCACCTTCTGCGTCGCGACCAAGCTCACCACCGCCGCCAACGCCATCCTCCTCCAGTACACCGCACCCGTGTGGATCGCCCTGTTCGGCGCCTGGTTTCTCGGCGAACGCGCCACCCGCGCCGACTGGATCACCATCGCCGCCGTGCTCGGCGGCATGACGCTCTTCTTCGCCGACAACCTCGAGCTCGCCAACGCCCTCGGCAACGCCCTCGCCGTGGTCAGCGGCGTGTGCTTCGCCGGCATGACCATCGCCCTCCGCAAGCAGAAGGACACCTCCGCCAGCGAATCGATCATCCTCGGCAACCTCCTCGCCTTCGGCGTCGGCCTCCCGTGGATCGTCGGCGCGCCCGCACTCCCGCCCGCCGGCTGGACCGCCCTCGCCCTCCTCGGCATCGTCCAGCTCGGCGTGTCCTACTGGCTCTACGCCCGCGCCATCAAGCACGTCACCGCCCTCGAGGCCGTGCTCATCCCCGTGATCGAGCCGATCCTCAATCCCGTCTGGGTCCTCCTCGCCACCGGCGAGAAACCTTCTCCGCTCGCGCTGGTCGGAGGGGTGATCGTGCTCACCGCCGTCACCCTCCGCGCCGTCGCCTCCATCCGCGCCGGCCGGGCCCGCCCCGCCCCGGCCTCCCCGTGAAACTTCTCCGCCTCCTGCTGGGTTCTCTCCTCATGGTCGCCACCGCCTCCGCCGCCGACACCGTCGTCCTGCTCCACGGTCTCGGCCGCACCGGCTGGTCGATGTCGCGGCTCGCCTCCGTCCTCGAGCGCGACGGCTACCGCGTCGTCAATCTCACCTATCCCTCCCGCTCGCTTCCCCTCGAATCCCTCGCCCGCGACTGGCTCCCGCAACAGCTCCGCGCGCACGGCCTCACCCCTGACGGTCCCGACTCGTCCACGCCGTCCGCCCCCCGCGTCCACTTCGTCACCCACTCGATGGGCGGCATCGTGGTCCGCCTCTGGCTGCGCGACTGCGGCGCACCCGCCAACCTCGGCCGCGTCGTCATGCTCGCCCCGCCCAACTCCGGCAGCGAACTCACCGACCGCCTCAACGCCTTCCCGCCCTTCCGCTGGTTCACCGGCGTCAACGGCCGCCGCCTCGGCACGCGCCCCGCCGATCTCCCCCGCTCCCTCGGGCCCTGGCCCGCGTCCGCCTCCGCCTCCGCCGCCACCGGCCAGCTCGGCATCATCGCCGGCGACCGCTCCCTCAACCCCCTCTTCTCCTCCTGGCTCCCCGGCCCCAGCGACGGCAAGGTCACCGTCGCCAGCACTCGCCTCGCCGGCATGACCGACCACACGGTGCTGCCCTTCTCCCACACCTGGCTCGGCTGGCACGCCGAGACCGCCCGCCAGATCCGCGCCTTCCTCCGCGACGCCCGTTTCCGGCCCGGCGACTGAGGGTCCATCGGTCGCGAAGCCGACCGCTGGCGCGGCTCGCGTTTTTCGAAACCGCCCCCTCAGTCCGGGATTTCGTAAATTTCGAGCAGGCCGACGCCGGGCGGAACCCCGTTGGCCGACACAATCACCGAATAGGCACCGGGTGCGAGCGTGGCGACGAGTGCCGAATCTTTGCTGCCTCGCTCGAGCGGAAAGGCTCCCACCGCGGTCGACGTGGCCTGCACCAGCTGGCCGCCGTCTCCGCCACCATCCCAGTCGTCATTTTCCACCAACACCGCGGAATTTTGATAGACCCTTAACCGGGGATTGGCCACGGCTCCCGTGATCCCAAATCGCACGAGGCCGCCACCGACCGCCCTCACGAGCAACCGGCGCGGGGCGTTCCCCGTGATCACAAACCCACCGATCAGGGCTTGCTCATCGGCCCCCACCGGACCCCGGGTCGAGAGGTTGACGAGCCGCGCCGTATCGCCCGCGGTCGACGCCCCGGCGTCGTAGATTTCCGTCAATGCCACGCCTGCGGCATTGGGGTCAGATGCCTGAACGCTATAGGTGCCGGGGTCCAGCGTGACGGCGAGCGCCGAGTCCTTGCTCCCCGGAGTGAGGGCGAAAGCGCCCACCCGCGTGGTCGCGTTCTGCAGTTCCGTCAGGCTCAGGATCGTCCCCCAGCCGTTGTTTTCAGCGATCAGGTCCGAGCCACGGAAGAGCTTCAACCGCGGGTTGGCCAACGCCCCCGCCACGCCGAACGACGTCAGCGCGGGACCGATCGCCCGAAGCAACAGCGGCTTGGGTGCGGCGCCTGCGACCACGAAGCCCACGATCAGCACGTTCTCATCCTGGCCGGACAGCCCGCGCGTGGAGAGGTTGGCGAGCCGCCGCGACAGAGACACGGAAGAGGCCAGACCCGAAAACCGCTGCGCCGCCTGGCTCGCGCTCGTCATCGTCCCCGCCACGACCCCGCTGGCCCCATCGACCGATCCCACGATGGCGCCGGCCCCGCCCAGGGAAATCTGAAACCGCCCGTCCGAACCGACCGCTCCGCCACCGCCGCCCATCATCGCCGCGGTCGCCGCGATTCCGTAGATCCGACCATCCGCGGCCACGATCACGCTTACCGTGCCGGCGTCCGGCGCGAGCGCCTCCGCCCGGTAGTATCCAGTTTGTCGATTCGTAACCCCCGCCGGCGAGGCGACGGCCCCGTTCATGACGATCCCGTCGATCGCACCCGAAAACACGTTTCCGTCGATCGTCCCCCGGAAAAGCCGGTTCGTCCCGGTCGGTTTCCCCGCGGTCGCACCGGTCACGGCAAACGCCCCGCCGGCATCGGTCGCAAAATCGACGGCAAACACCTCACCGGTCGCCAGCAGCCGCCCGAGGAGGGTCCCCCTGCGTCGGTCCGCCAGATAATAGACCGCGAAGTCACCCGCTTTCCCGTCTGCGCCCACTCCTCCCAGGTAAACCAGCGGCGTGACCGCCTGGACCGCAAAGGACACCGTCACGGGTGTCGCAGGCAGGAACTGGCTGTTTCCCGACTGGGTGGCGCGGAGCGTCACCGTGCCGGCTGCCCCGGTCAGGGTGACCACATTGCCCACCACCGTCGCCGGGCCGCTCACGACCTCCAACGTCACCGGCAAGGCCGAGGAACTGCTGAGCGAGACCTGAAACGGGGCGTCCGTGTTGACTTTCGTGCCGACGACCGGCGGCGCGATGGTCTGCAATCGCACGGTCGCCGCGATCGTCTGGTCGGCCGACACCGCTTCGACGTTGCCATCCCCCGCCTGCACGGCACGGACGATGACCGGCGCATTGTCCTTCAAGGTGAGCGTGCTTCCGGACAGGGTCGCATTGCCACTGACGAGCACAAAGGTCACGGGCAGGCCACTGCTCGCCGCCGCACTCAGCGTGATCGGGCTCCCCACCGTCGAAGTGGTGACGGGTGTGAACGCGAGGGTCTGGGCCCGCTTGGCCACCGTCAGCTGCAAGGTCCCGGAGACGCTCCCCGTCGCCCCGCCCGCCTGCAAGCTGACCGTGAACGCTCCCGCCTGCGTCGGCACGCCGGAGATCACGCCGGTCGTGGAGTTGAACGTGAGCCCCGGAGGCAAACCCGCCACGGCAAACGCGGTCGGGGAATTCGTGGCCTTGATCGTGTAGCTGAACGCCGCACCATTGGTCGCCGAACCGAGCAATGGGCTGGTGACGATCTGGCCCTCGTAGATGCGCGTGACGGACCCGCCAAAACCCAAGGCGAGGACCTTCCCATCGGGCTGCTGCAGAAACTTAACAATCGCATCCGGCACAGCGATGCGATAGCTTGGATCGACCGATCCGTCGGCGTTGAGGCGTGCAATCGACGGGTAACTATTGCGCGGCAGAGTACCCAAGGTATCGAAAAGGCCGCCCAAAAGGAACTTCCCGCTGGGGAGGGGAAGTACATCCCCCATGGTATAGTTTGGCTGGGTCGCGGAAAACAGGGAGGAGACGGCGCCGCTGGCCGTGAAGCAGGACAGTGAGCCATTGAGATTGGTGAAAATGACCCGACCGTCCGCCAGCGGGATGATCTCACGAGGAATATCGGAGGTGGCGTAAGCCATTCCGAAGCTGTTCCGCGGAGCAAAAGAAGTGTCCAGCGATCCATCGGTAGCAACCAGAGCACAATTGTTGCGAGCCAAGCCGCTTAGGAAATTGAACGGACCGACGACATATATTTTCCCGTCGCCCCGCACCACAAATGATCTGACTCCCTCGTAGTACGCACCGCCGGGCACCTGAGCGTTAAAGCTGGGATCGGTCGTTCCATCAGGATTTAGCCGCATCAATGTGGTCGCGGCGTAAGTGTTACCTATCCTCAGAGATCCTCCGATCAGAATCCTGCCTCCCGGTTGCGGAGCGAGTGCGAGAATACCGTCGTACCGGCCTTGAAACGAAGGATCGATCGAGCCATCCGCATTCAACCGGACCGGACCCGCGCCATTGATCGTCGAGCTGACGAAAATTTTCCCATCGGTCGACATCGTGACCGCCAACGTGCGGTAGTCAAAGGTCGGCGCCACGAACGAGCGATCCAGCGATCCGTCCACGTTCAACCGCACGATATTTCCCTTTGTATCAGATCCGCTGGTGAAACTTCCTCCGACCAGAACTTTCCCGTCCGGTTGAAGGAAAATACATCTTCCGCCGGTGGCCGCGGAAACAAACGTCGGATCGATCGCCTGCGCCCGTAGGAGGACCGCACAGATTAATGGAAGAAGAAAAGCCGCGCAACGCCGAGGGGACGCAAATCGGGTGATCAAATACCACCGCGAAAAAATACCGCCAGGGCTTGGAGTGCCGCGAAAATTAACCATGAGAGCTGAAAGGGAATCCTTCCGCCTTCGGGCGATCAACGAAGATCAATTCGTCCCACAAGGTCATAAATAATGCTATTGGACCTCGCAGCGGGCCGAACGAATGCGCTCGCCGAGCCAATGATCATGCCTCCTTCCGTGAACAAACCGATGCCCGTCAGATCCCCATCGCACCCTCCGCGCCAAAAACCCACCCGGTCTAGACAAATCCCCCGCCCGGCGACGCTTCCCCCATATCCCGTCGGTCCATCTCCGCTTCTCCTTTCCTTCCTCCTTCGTCGTATGAAACCCACCACCCTCCTCCTCGCCGCCTCGCTGGTCGCCAACGTCGCGCTCGTCGCCCTCGTCGCGACCCATTCCGCCGACCCGGCCCCGGCCAGCTCCGCCGCAATCGGCACCGCTTCCGGAAAACCCTCCGGGTCTGCCTCCGCCTCCTCCGACGCCCTGCGCGCCGCCCTCGCCTCCGGCGACACCGCCGCGCTCACCGCCGCCGGCCTCCCCGCCGACGTCGCCCGCGACCTCTCCCTCGGCCGCGCCTTCGCCCGCTATCAGCAGAAAATCTCCGCCGCCCGCACCGCCGGGGCCGGCGGCGACAACCGCTGGTGGCGCAACCGCACCTCCGCCCCGCGCACCCGCGAGGAGGAGCTCCTCGCCCGCCGCGAGCTCTCCGATGCCCTGATGGCCGCCTTCGGCGACGACCTCGGCCTCAGCGGCGCCGACGCCACCCAGTTCGCCTTCCTCTCCCCGGAGAAACGCAACGCCCTCCGCCGCATCACCCAGGACTACGACGAGATGATGGCCAAGTTCTCCGCTGGCGGCGTCCAGCTCGCTTCCGACAAGGAAAAGCTCCGCCTCCTCCGCGCCGAACGCGACCGCGACATCGCCGCCCTTCTCACCCCCGCCGAGCTTGCCGACTACGAGCTCCGCACCTCGCCCAGCGCAGCCACTGTCCGCGCCCGCTATGGCGACGCCCTCGCCAGCGAGGACGACTTCAAGAAGCTCTACGCCCTCCAAAAAGCCTACGACGAAAAATTCCCCGCCGACGCCCTCACCGGCCGCGTCACCCCCGAGACCCTCCGCGCCCGCACCGACGCCCAGGCCCAGTTGCAAAGCGACATCCGCGCCGCGCTCGGCGAAGACAAATATGCCGCCGTCCGCCGCGCCGCCGACCCCGAGCTCCGCACCCTCGACTCGCTCGTCAGCCGCGTCGGCCTGCCCGCCACGACCACCGACCGCGTCGCCACCTCGCGCGAAACCTACGCCGCCGAGTCCCAGCGCATCAACTCCGACACCTCCCTCTCGCCCACCGAACGCCGCGCGCAACTCCAGGCGCTCGGCACGAAGGCCAAATCCGAGCTCGCCACCACGCTCGGGGCCGAGGTCGCCGACGCCTACTCACCGCGCGCCTCGTGGCTCAACATGCTGCAGAGCGGCATCGCCTTCTCGACCACACCCACCGCCAGCTCCCCCGGCGGCCTCTCGCTCTCGGGCGCCACGCAAAGCGTCTATCCGGTGATGCCCGCCGGCACCACCGCCGCCGGTGGCCCGCGCCAGGTAGTCAACTTTGTCAGCAGCACGACCGACTCGACGAACGCGCCCGTCGGTGGCGCGCTCTTCTCCGGCGGCAGCTCCGGCGAACCGACCAACCGCACCATGCAGGTCATCTCCGTCGGCAGCACGACCACCGCCGGCCCCAACCACCACGACGCCACGACGACCACCACCGTCGCCCCGGCCGCGACTCCGCCGAAATAACGCGCCGAGCGCCCCCGGTCGCTTGTTCTTGGAGATCGGGAGCGGCCACGCTCCCGATTTCCACCGCCGCCCCCCCCGCTCTCCTCACTTCGCCGGCGGCTTGAACTGCAGCAGGATGTTCGCCGCCGTGATCAGCCCTCCGCCCACGAGCAGGTTCACTGTCGCCCGCTCGTTCGCGTAGGCGATCCCCACCCAGACCGAAAACAGCGCGGGCAGAAACAGCGCCATCAGCGACCCGAAGATCGGCTCGATGCAATAGACCAGCCCCGCCTCCGTCGCCGTGATCTTCGGCTGCCAGGTGTTCATGATCGTAAACGACCCCAGCGTACAAAACACCGTCAGCGTCAGCGTGAGGGCGAGCCAGCCCGGCGAGGTCCACGGCGTGGTCAGCGCCGCCAGGTCCGGCGCCGTCGCCCCCGCGAGCGCCGCGAAGATCAGCGCCTCCGTCACAAACATCACGAGCGTCAGCCGCTCCGGCCGGTTCGCCGCAAACTCCTTTTTCTCCAGCCACAGGATCTGGCCCATGAAGAACAGCGACGCGAGGAGCGTCTCCCATTCGCCGCGCCCAAACTTCATCGTCCGCCAGTCAAACTGCCCGAGGATCGCCACGCCCGCCAGCACCAGCGCGCAGCACCCCCACACGATCCAGCCCGGATTCCGCCGCAGCCGGATCGCCACATAGACCGGGATCAGGATGGCGTAGAGCTGCGTGAGAAACGCCGAGGTGCTCGCCGCCGTGAACTGCAGGGCGTCGTTCTGCAGCAGCATGCCCGCCGAGGAGAAGAGCCCGATGATGACGCCCTGCTTCAGCTCGCCCCGCGACACCTGCCAGAAACTCCGCGGCCGCAGCGCCATCAGCACCGCCGAGGCGAGCAGGAAGCGCGGCGCCACCGTGTAGATCGCCGAAAACCACGTCCCCGCCTGCGGCACCAGCACGCCGTGCAGCAGCGCGATCGCCTTCACCACCGGAAAACTCAGCCCCCAGAAAAAGTTCGCGAGCAGGAGCATGAGCAGGGCCTGCGGTCGTTGCGGATGATGGACGTCGGACATCGCGGAAGGGAAACCCGTCAGCATGCCCGACCGCCGCGCCGCACCGCCACCTAAAACCGATGACAGGCTTTGGGCGTGCGCCCGCCGGGGGTTTGGGCTGCACTCCCCCTCGCCCTTCGGCCCCGCCCCCGCGCCGCCATGCGTCCCTCCCCCCTGCTCATCGCGCTTTCGCTGGCGGTCAACACCGCCCTGCTCGGCGCGCTCACCTGGCGCCCCTCGCTCGCCCCGCCGGCCTTCCGCGAGTTCTTCTCCCGCTCACCCTCCGCCGAATCCCTTGCCGCCGAGGCCCGTGCCCGCGATTTGGCCGCCGCCCAGGCCGCCGCCGACTCCGCCGCCCGCGCCGCAGCCGCGAACGCCCAACTCTGGTCCGCCCTCCAGTCCGACGATCCTCGCACGCTCATCGCGCGCCTCCGCGCCGCCGGCTTTCCGCCCACGGTCGTGCGCTTCGCCGTCGATGCCCAGCTCACCGCCCGGCTCAACGCCCGGTTCCGGCAACACCTCCGTGGTGTGCCGGAGCGGCCCTATTGGAAGCTCGACGCGTTCGCGGGCAGTCCCTTCACCGGCCCTTCCCTCTGGCTGGAGTACGACAAATTCTATCGCGCCTACAGCCAGCAGAAACGGGAGGCCCTGACCGACGACTGGCTGGCCGGCGCCGGCGAGGCCAGCCCCGAGCAGCGCCGCCGCTACGGCGATCTGCCCAAGGCCAAGATCGACCTCATCGAACGGATCAACGCCGACTATGACGAGATGTCCGCCCGGGTGCGCGAGTCCATGCAGGGCATCGCGCTCATCGAAGACCGCAAAAAATTCGATCTCCTCAACCGCGAGCGCCGCGCCGATCTCGCCGCCGCCCTCACGCCCGAGGAATTGGAAAACTATGACATGCGCAACTCCTCCGTCGCCTTCGGCCGGACGAACGCCCTCACGCTCATGGATGCCACGGAGGCGGAGTTCCGCGCCATCTATTTCGCGCAAAAAACCATGGACGACCGCCTGCGCCTGGAGCGTGCCTCCACCGGCGATCTCTCCCCCGCCACACGCACCGCCGCCCAGGACCAGTTCACCCAAGAGCTCCGCACCGCCCTCGGCGAGGCCCGCTACGCTGACTACCAGCGCTCCTCCAGCGGCGAGTTCCAGCAGCTCCACCGTCTCTCCCAGCGCGAGAATCTCCCCGTGGACACCGCGCTGCGCGCCTTCGCCCTCCGCGACCGCGTCTCCGCCGAGTCGACCCGCATCGTCAACGACCCCGCGCAGACTTCCGACCAAAAGCGCGCGGCCCTTCAGGTCCTCGCACAAAACACCCGCGCCCAGTTGCTCGCCTCCCTCGGCTCCACCGTCGGCCCCGCCTACCTTGAAACCGCGAACCGCTGGCTGATCCCCGTCGAACGCGGCAACGCCGTGACCTTCGGCTTCGACAACGCCCGAAAGCTCCAGCCCATCCCCGGCTCGCCCACACCCTGAGCGCCGACCACGATGAAACCGTTCTGGCCCGCCCTCTTCCTCGGCTCGCTCGCGCTGAACGCCGCGCTCATCCTCCTCTTCCTCGTCGGCGCCGCCTCCTCCACCTCGGACTCCGACGCACTCACGGCTTCCGCCTCCGTCGTCACGACCCCGAAGTCCGTCGCCGCCACGCCGGTCGTCGATTCCAGCGTGTGGCCGCGTCTCCAGGTGGCCGAAGGCGATTTCCCCGGCCTCATCGCCCGCCTCCGCGCCGCGGGCTTCCCCCCGACGGTGATCCGCGGCATCGTCACCGGCCTCGTTCAGGAAAAATTCGCCGCGCGCCGCAAGGCGCTCGATCCCGGACTCGGCACCCGCCCGTTCTGGAAAAACGACCGGCCACCCGACCCCAGTATCCTGCTCGCCCTCCACCAGTTGAACCGCGAGCAAGTGCGCACGATCCGCGAACTGCTCGGCCCCGAGACCGAGGAGGAAGAGGACCCCGTCATGACCGCGTCCCGCCAGCGCCAGCTCGGTTTCCTGCCGCCGGAGCGCGCCGCGTCGGTCCGCGCGATCACCGAGCGCTACGAGCAACTCCGCGAGGATCTCCGCAACCCCGCCGGTCAGCTCCCCGCCGACCGCGCGCGTCAGGCCGAACTCGGCCGGGAAGAGCGCGCCGCCCTTGCTCAAGTGCTCTCGCCACGCGAGCTGGAGGAGTACGATCTCCGCAGCAGCGACACCGCCAACAATCTCCGCTACCAGCTCACCCAGTTCGATGCCACCGAAAGCGAGTTCGTCGCCCTCTTCCGCCTGCAACGCCCCTTCGATGAAAAGTTCAACGGACTCCCGTTCATGCCGTCAGAGGAGCAGGCGCAGCAGCGCACCGATGCGGAGAAACTCCTGAACGAGCAGATCAAAGCCACCCTCGGCCCCGACCGTTACGCCGACTACGAACGCTCCACGGACTACAACTACCGCCGCACCGCCCAGCTCGTCGCCCGCCTCGATCTCCCGCCCGCCGCCGCGCCGCAGGTATGGTCCGTGCAGAAAGACATCCAGCGGCGCGCTGAACCCGTGTCCGCCGATCCCCGGCTGTCCGAGACCCAGCGCGCCACCCAGCTCGCCGCGCTGATCTCCGAAGCCACCGACCGCCTCACCGCCACGCTCGGCCCCCGCGGCTTCGCCGAGTATCAGCGCAACGGCGGCACCTGGCTCCGCGAACTCGCCCCACCTCCTCCACCGAAGCCTTAGGGGCCGTTTTACACCCCCCCCAGCCCGGCCCCGGCCGGCTCTCGCCGATTCGTCGCCCCCCTGCTCGCCGCCGCTCTCCGTCGCCGTCTCGCCGGACACCCATTCGCGGACGCTCCGCCGCCCTCACGGACGCCCTCGACTCGGTTGCGTTCCGGCAAAACCCGTATGTTCTTTTAATCAACTTTTAGATTGCTTTTTATCAAAAACGCCCGCACCTTCAAACCTGCCCTCCACCCGCACCCGCCGACGCCCCCGGCATCGCTCCCGATGCCGGGACTTGCTCCTGCCCGGACAAAACCCATCCACCCTCCGCCTCATCCGACCGCCCCCGGGAAAATCCAACCAAATCCAAGTAAATCCAACCAGATCGCACCCCATCCAACCACCTCGCACCTCCCGCCCTTCCCCCGACCATGCAGACGCTCGCCGCCCTCCGAACGGTGGGAGGGGCTTTACGCCCCGACCTTTCGCGCGCGCTCCTCCGCCCCCATCCGCACCATCCGCGGGAAACCTTCGCTCCCTCCCCCTTCATCCGACCGACCTCAGGGCAAATCCAACCAAATCCAAGTAAATCCAACCTGATCGCACCCCATCCAACCTCCTCGCACCTCCCCCTCCTTTCCCGCGGATCATGCGACGCTCGCCGCCCTCCGAACTGTGGGAGGGGCTTTATGCCCTGACTTTTCGCACCAGCTCCTCCGATCCGCTCCATCCGCCCACTTCCAAGTGAATCCAACCAAATCCAACCTCATCGCACCTCCCGGCTCTCCCGCCTGATCACGCGGCCGCTCGCGGCGCTCTCCCCCTCCTCATCCGCACCCTCCCGCGCCATCGGCGGGAAACCTTCGCCCCCTCCCCGCTTCATCCGACCGAACCCCCGGCAAATCCAACCAAATCCAAGTAAATCCAACCAGATCGCACCTGATCCAACTTCCCTGCCGCGCCTATATCATCTCGCCCGCAGTCTCTTTCCGTCCCGGCATGACACTTTTCCCTTATGCCGCGGTCTCCCTTCGACATTGCCCCCGGTATAGCATTAAGAAACCGATCCGTCGCGCGTTGTCGTTTATTATCCCCCCTGCCGCCATGAAGCTGTTCCCGCTTGTCCTCGTCGGCTGCCCTGCCGTCAACGCCGGGCCCGCCGCCGCCCCGCCGCCGCCCACCAGGTAGTCATCTCGTCCCACCCCACGACTGCCTCGCCCCCTCCGCTCCCTTTCCCCATGTCGCTGCCCAAGGTCCTGCTCGCCGCCTCCGGCGCCGCGAATCTCGCGTGCGCCGTTGCGCTCGCCTTCCGGCCCTCGCTCGCGCCCCCGGCCGTCCGCGACTTCCTTCACCTGCACGACACCACGGCCGAAGCCCGGCTCGCCGCCGAAACCCGCCAGCGCGAGGCAGCCGCCGCGAAAACCTCCGCCGCCCAGGCCGCCGCCCGCCGCGCGCTGCTCTGGTCCGCCCTCGACTCCGCCGATCTCAAGACGCTCGTCGCCCATTTGCGCGCCGCCGGTTTCTCCCCCATCCATATCCGCGCCGTCGTCAGCGCCCGCATCGAAGCCCGGTTCGCCGCCCGCCGCCAGGAGATCGCCGGCACCGTCACCGACACTCCCTATTGGAAACCGGAGCCTCTGGGGTGGAACAACAACGCCAGGTTCTACGAAGAGATGAACCAGCTCTTCCGCGAGCGGGCCGCCGCCCTGCGCGACGTGCTCGGCGACGATTTCTTTGCCGAATCCGCCGCCGAGGCCACCGCGGAGCAGCGCCGCCGGTTCGGCGATCTGCCCACGGCCAAGATCGCACTCGTCCAGCGGGTCGAGGACGACTATGCCGAGATGATCTCGCAGATCCGCGCCGGCATGCAGGGCATCACCCTCCCGGAAGACCGCGAAAAGCTCGCCCTCCTCGAACGCGAAAAACGCGCCGACCTCGCCGCCCTCCTTTCGCCCGAGGAACTCCGCGACTACGAGATCCGCACCTCCACGATCGCCACCCGCCTCCGCCCGGCCCTGACCGTCATGGATGCCACCGAGGCGGAGTTCCGCGCCATCTACGCCCTGCAGGAGCCGCTCGCCGACCGGCTCTATCCCGTCGGCGGCGTCAAGGGCGCGGCGATGTCGCGCGCCCGCAAGGAGGCGGAGGAGATCGTCGCCAACCAACTCGCCACTGTCCTCGGCCCGGCCCGCGCCGCCGATTTCGTGCGCGCCAGCAGTTCCGACTATCAGGACCTCTACCGTCTCGCCCAACGCGAGAATCTCCCTTCGGACGCCGCCGCCCGCGCATTCGATCTCCGCAACGCCACCGCGGCCGAGGCCCGCCGGATCGCCGCCGACAAGGCCCTCGGCGACGACGAAAGGCGCGCCGCGGTCCAGGCCCTCGCGCAGACCGCGAAAGTCGGTCTGATCGCCGCCCTCGGCCCCAAGGCGGGCGACACCTACCTCAAGTCCGCCGACTGGCTTCGCCACATCGAGGGCGGCGGCACGGTCTCCTTCAACAACAACGGCGGAACGATGTTCTATTCGCTGCCCAAGCCCGCGACGCCCGGAAAATAACCCGCCGCCATTCCTGCCTCACGCCATGTCGCGCTCCCTTTTTTCCCTCCTGGCGGTTTCGCTCGCGCTCAATCTCGCGTTTGCCGTCGTCTTTGGACTCGGAGTCCGCCCGCCGCCAGTGCCGACCGCAGCGATCGCTGTCACGCCGGACAAACCTTCGCCTCCCGCCCTTGCCGCCGACGTCTGGCCGGGCCTGAAAACCACCGATCTCCGCGCGCTCATCGCGCGGCTGCGCGAGGCCGGCTTCCCACCCGACATCATCCGCGCGCTCATCGCCGCCGAAGTCTCCGACTCGTTCGCCGCCCGGCGCAAAGCCCTCCAGCCCGACGCGACCCGCCACGCCTTTTGGAAAGAGGCCGCCCAAAACCCCGGGTCCGCCGCGGCCGCGCAGCGCCTCTATTGGGAAGAGCAGAAGATCCTCCGCGACCTGCTCGGCGAAAACTTCGATTCGACCGACCAGCTCTATCTCACCCAACAGGGTGGCCGCCTCGATTTCCTGCCCAAGGAAAGAGCCGACGATATCCGCCGTATTCTCCGCCACTACCAGGAGAAAATCTCCGAAAGCTACCTCGCCGGCACCTATAACGAAACGGTCGCGGCCCTCCAGCGGGAGCAGCACGCCGAGATCGCCCGCCACCTCACGACGGAAGAGTTGTTCGACTACGATGTCCGCAACAGCCCCGGCGCGCGCATGCTCCGCGCCGACCTCGCGACCCTCGCGCCCACGGAGGAGGAGTTTCGCGCCATCTACCGCCTGCGCCAGGCCTTCGACGCACAGTATCTCAATCTAACCAGTGTGTTGCCCACCCCCGACCAGCAGCGCCAGCGCGCCGAGGCGGAGAAACTCGTCAACGCGCAGATCATGGCCGCCCTGCCCCCCGACCGCGCCGCGGAGTATGGGCGCTCCACCGACTACAACTACCGCCTGACCGGCCAGTTTGTCGCCCGCCTCCAGCTCCCGCCGGAGACCACGCTCAATCTCTGGACCGCGCGGCAGGAGTTCGAGAAACGTCTCGACGAAATCATGACCGCGCCCCCTGACCAGCGCGCCGGACTCTTCGCCACCGCGAGAACGGCCACCCTCGCCAAAGTTTCCACGCTCCTCGCCGGCCCCGGTCGTCTCGACACCTACAAGCTGTATGGCGGCAACTGGCTCCAAACCACCCTGCCTTCACCGCGCCCCGCCCCGTGATCCCCCTCCCGTCCCCGCCATGAAACTGCCCACGCTCCTCCTCGCCGTCTCCCTCGGTGGCAATGCCGCCCTCCTCGGTTTCTTCGTCCTCCGTCCCGCCGCCGCCCCGCCGGCCTGGCGCGATTTTTTTATCAGCGATGAGCAACGTGCGGCCGCCCTCGCGGCCGAAACCAAGGCGTCTCAGGCGCGCGCCGCCGCGCAGGCGAAGGCCGCCGCGACGCAGCGCGCCAGCGTGTGGTCCACCCTCCAGGCCGACGACCTCAAGACCCTCATCGCCCGCCTCCGCGCCGCCGGATTTTCGCCGGTGCTCATCCGTGCCATCGTCAACGCGCGCCTCGAGGCCACGTTCTCCGCGCGCATGAACGAGCTCGTCGGCTCCATCGACGTCCCCTTCTGGAAGCCCGACGCCCTCAACTCCTATAACAACTCGAAGTTCTACGAGACCCAGTCCCAGATCTACCGCGACCGCGCCAAGGCCCTGCGCGAAATCCTCGGCGACGACTACTTCGCCGGCAGCGCCGGCGAAGCCTCCGCCGAACAGCGCCGCAAATACGGCGACCTCCCCAAGTCCAAGATCGATCTCGTCGAGCGCATCGCCGAGGACTACGCCGAGATGATCTCCCAGGTGAAGGCCGCCACCCAGGGCATCATGCTGCCCGAGGACCGCGAAAAACTCGCCCTGCTCGAGCGCGAGAAGCGCGCCGATCTCGCCGCCATTCTCACCCCCGCCGAGCTCGAGGACTACGAGATGCGCAACTCCACCATCACGATGCGCCTCCGCCAGGCCCTCACGATTTTCGACGCCACCGCCGAGGAGTACCGCGCCATCTACCGGATCCAGCAGCCGTTCGCCGACATCCTCTATCCCAATAACACCGGGATGACCGTCATCACCGCCGAGATGTCCCGCCAGCGCAACGAGGCCAACAAGCAGATCGCCGAACAGATCAAGGCCGCCCTCGGCGAGCAGCGCTATGCCGACTACGCCCGGGCCAGCGACTACGAATACCAAAACCTCTACCGTCTCGCCCAGACCGCCAACCTCTCCACCGACACAGTCAATCGCGCCTACGACCTCAAGGCCAGCGCTGTCCAGGAGTCCCAACGCATCAACGACGCGAAGCTCGGCGCCGATGCCCGCACCGCCGCCCTCCAGGCCCTCGTCGCCGACACCAAGACCAAGCTCATCGCGAGTCTCGGCAGCACCCTGGCCGACAACTACATGAAGAACCTCTCGTGGCTCAACGCCCTCGAGCGCGGCTACGCCGTCAGCATCTCCCCCGACGGACGGTCGACGAGCTTCCTGAGTGCGCCCCGCTCCACTCCTCCGCCCACGCCAGCCCCCACGCCCGCTCCCACCCCGGCGAAATGATCCCCCCGATGAAACCGCTCACCACCATTCTGCTCGCCGCCTCCCTCGTGGCCAACGCCGCGCTCGCCTACGCCGCCTTCAGCGGCAGCGCCCGCCTGTCCGACGAAGCCGCCGCCGCGTCCGCCGCCGTCGAGGCCGCGAAAAAAGCCCCGCGATCCTCCGGCCCCGCGCCGGTGGATCCCAAGACCTGGTCCAGCCTGGAAACGAAAGACCTGACCGCGCTCGCCGCCAATCTCCGCGAGGCCGGCTTCCCGAAGGACGTCATCCGCGCCATGATCAGCGGCCTCCTCAGCGAGCAGTTCGCCGCCCGGCGCCGCGCGCTCGATCCCGACTCCGCCAACCGCCCCTATTGGAAGGACCGCGCGCCCGACCTGAAGCTCCAGCTCGCGCAGTACCAGCTCTTCCGCGAACAGGAAAAGGCTCTCCGCGCTATCCTCGGCGCCGACGCCCGCAACACCGATCCCCTCGCGCAGGCCCGCGCCCGCTCCATGTTCGGCAATCTGCCCCCGGAAAAACTCGATGCGGCCCAGCTCATCATCGACGAATTCAACCAGAAGCAGACCGAGGCCTACTACACGAAGGGCAGCATGACCATGGCCGACCAACGGCAGATCGAGCGCGACCAGCGCACCGCTCTCGCCGCCATCCTCTCGCCCGCCGAACTCGAGGAATACGATCTCCGCAGCAGCAACACCGGCCGCACCATGCGCCGCGAACTCACGTCGTTCGCCCCCACCGAGGAGGAGTTCCGGGCGATTTACAAACTGCGCCAGCCCTTCGAGGAAAAGTACAACTACGACAGCGGCATCCCTAGCCAGGCGACGATGAACGAGCGCATGAACGCGCAGAAACAACTGATGACCGACATCAAGAACCTCCTGTCGCCCGAACGCGCCGCGGAATACGAACGCGCCAGTGACTTCAATTTCCAGCGCGCCAGCCAGCTCGTCGCCCGCCTCGAGCTCCCGCCGGAAACCACCACCACCCTCTGGAACACCCAGAAAGAATTCGAGAAACGCCGCAACGACATCTACTCGTCCGGTGCCTCCCTCTCTGCGGAGGAGCGCACGCGCCAGCTCACCGCCCTGCAGCAGGAGGCCATCGCGAAGCTTACCCCGATTTTGGGCAGCGCCAGCCGAGTCAAGTCCTACGAGTCCTACGGCGGCCAGTGGCTCACCAGCCTCGTCCCCCGCCCGCGCCCGCCGCAGTAAGCGCCCCGCTCTCAGCGCGGGCGGCTCTGGATCCGTGCCTGCGGACCGACGCTCTCGCCGCCTCCCTCCAGGCAGAAATCCACTCTTGCTCCGCCGCCCGCATGAAACTCCGTCTGCCGCTCCTCGCCGTCTCTCTCGCAACCAATCTTGCCCTCCTCGGTTGGTGGGCGGTCCGCGCGCCCACCCCGGACCGCCCCGCCCCCCCGCCCCCCGCCGCGATCGCCGCAGCCGCGGCCGCTCCCGCCGCGGCACAATCCACCCGACGCCCGGCGCCGCGAACTGCTCGCCGCCGCCCTGTCCTCCCTGCCTTGGTGGAAGGCCGCGAAACGCCCCCCCGGCTCCGACCCGATTCTTCTGCTCACGCCCGCCGAGCGCAAAGAACTCCACGACCTCGAGGCGGAAGCCCGCGCCGCCACCCTCGCCCAGCTCGGCCCCGGCGCCCTCGACCCCGACGGCAACCTCGCCGCCCGCTACGCCTTCCTTCCCCCCGAAAAAGCCGTCCTCCTCAGTGCCTTGGAGCGCGACTACGAAAACCTGAACAGCGATCTCCGCGAAACCGCGGGCCGCGTCCGCACCCCCGCCGACCGGGAGCAGGAGCAGCTCCTGGAAACCGAGCGCCAGCGCGACCTCGCCGCCCTGCTCAGTCCCGCGGAGCGCGAGGCCCTCGCGCTGCGCTCCTCCCCCGCCGCCAAGCGCCTTGCCTCCCGCATGCTCGCCTTCCAGGCGACCGAGGAGGAATACCGCGCCCTCTACGCGATCCAGCAAAGCTTCGACGAACAGTTTCCGGCCTCCCCCCGACCCACGCCGGGGACCCTGATTCCCTCGCTCGACAGCCAGCCCGAGTTCACGAAAAAAATCCGCGACGCCCTCGGCGAGGCCCGGTTCGCCGACTGGGAGACCTCCTCCCAGATGCACGTCCAGGCCCTCGCGCGGCTCGCCGTCGTCAACCACCTGGCCCCCGAGACCGTGCGCGACGTGACATCGATCCTCAGTGCCACCGCGGCCACCTCGTGGAGCATCGTCAACGACCACGCCCGCCCCGCCGATCAGCGCACCGCCGCCCTGGCCCAGCTCGCCGCCGACACGCGCGGGCAGATCACCGCCAAACTCGGCGCCGACACCGCGACCAAATACCTCCGCGATGTCGTCTGGTTCGAACCGCTCGCCAACGGCACCGGCGTTCGCCTCACCCCCAACGGCGGCCTGTCGCTCCAAGGCGTGAGCCGGCCGGCGGCCCCGACCGCCCCGCGCGACTGATCCCGCGCCACCGACCATGAAATCCTCCTCGCTCGTCTCCGCACTCCTCGGTGTCTCGCTCGTCGCCAACGCCCTGCTCGCGTGGCTCCTGTTCTCCGCGCCGGTCTCTCCGCCACCGATTGTCCCTCCTCCCGTTTCTTCCGCCGTCGCGGCTCCCCTTCCCACCCGCCCCGCCGGATCAGACCCTCACCTCGTCTTGCGCGACCGCCTGCTCAGCCTCGGCCTCTCCGACACCGAGGTGCGCGCCGCGCTCCGCGCGGCCATCGCAGCCCCGCGTCTCGCCCGCCAGCGCCAGCTCCGGTCCCTCACCACCCCGCTCCCCTGGTGGCAGGGCTTCGTCGTCGGGTACCGCTTCACCCCCGAACAGGAGGCCGAGCTCCGCGGTCTCCGCCTCGCCGAACGCACCGAGCTCACCCGGCTCTTCGGCCGCACCGGCGCCCTCAACCCCGCCGACGTCGAGCCCTATCTGTTTCTCCCGCCCGACCGCGCCGCCTCACTCGCCGCCCTCGAACGCGACTACCGCGAGCTGCACGCCCAGCTCGCCGAGGCCAGCCCCACCGATCCCGGCGCTTCCGACGCCCGCCGCCGGGAGCTCGACCGTGAACACGACCGCGACCTCGCCGCCCTCCTCTCCCGCGAGGAACGCACCGCCCTCGACCTGCACTCGTCCCCCACCGCCCGCGCCCTCGCCAGCCGCATGGCCTACTTCGAAGGGACGGAGGCCGAGTTCCGCGCCGTGTACGATCTGCAGAAGGCCTTCGACGAAAAGTTCCCCGCCACCGCCGTCACCGTCGTGCTC
>JAPLTR010000954.1 GCA_026398065.1 Verrucomicrobiota bacterium
AATGGATGCACGCGCCCTGCCCGATGTCATGGTCTTCCTTGAGGTGGTCCGATCGGGCAGCATCACCCAGGCTGCGAAGCGCCTGCACATGGTGCAGTCCAACGTCACCGCGCGCATCAAGAAGCTAGAACAGCTCACCGGCACCCCACTCCTGCGGCGTCACGCCCGCGGCGTGAAGCCCACGCCCGCGGGCGAGGCCGCCGTCGCGCTCGCGCTTCGCGTGGACGCCGTGATCGACGACCTGCGCTTCACCTTCGGCCGCGGCGCCCCCACCCGCGGCGGCAAGCTCCGCATCGGCGCGATCGAGACCGTGCTCGCCAGCCAGCTCCCGCCGGTCGTCGCGGCGTTCCTGCGCGAGTTTCCCGCGGTGGACGTGTCCGTGCGCACCGGCAGCTCGGCCGCGCTCCTCCGCCAGCTCAAGGACGGCGAGCTCGACGCGGCGTTCGTCTCCCGCGCGCCCGGCCTGCCGGGCTTTCGGGAGCGCGCTGGCCTTCCGCGACGAACTGGTCGTGGTCGCCCCCGTCTCCGGCGCCCGCACCCTCCAGCCGTGGCTGGCCCCCGGCCCGTCACTCAACATTTTGGTCCAACGGCTCGGCTGCTCCTACACCGAGCGCCTTCTCACCCTGTTCGCGGCGAAATCGCGCCGCCCCTACCGCCTCCTCGAGCTGGGCACGCTGGAGGGCATGCTCGGCTTCATCGAACTGGGGCTCGGCCTCGCCGTGATGCCCCGGGCCTTCATCGCCTCCGCCGGCTCCAAACGCGCGCTCGCTCTCCTCGAACTGCCCCGGCCGCTGCGCTCCCTGAGAACTTACCTTGTCGCACCTGCCGCTGCCGACTGCACCTTTGCCGCCAACGCCTTTTTCACCACCCACGCCGCCGGTCCGGCCTCACCCCGGGCCCGAGCCGGGAGCTGAGCCCGGCGCGGTGGCGATCTCCAGCGCGCGCAGCCCCGCCATCGCCTCCTCGCGGTTCGCCCCGCACATGGCCTCGCTCGGCCGTAGTCCGACACACACCGCCGGCCGCTCCGGTTTCCCGAAAATCGCGCACCGGTAGTCGTCCAGCAACTGCACGCATCTGACCCCCGCCGGTTTGCCCAGCGGCATACCCGGGATGGGCGACGAGATCGACGGCGCGATGCAGCACGCGCCGCACCCCGCCCGGCAGTCCACTATGCGCTCCTGTATCATATCCTCAACGGACCGGTCCTTCGCCGCCCGCTCGCGCGGCCGCGGTCACCGGCAGCTTCGCCTCCAGATCGTCCATCGTCGTCAGAAACGCCCGTTCGAGGTCCACGCCATGCGCCTCCGCCAGCACGAGCACGCTCCACAGGCAGTCGGCCAGCTCGTGGGCGAGCTTCGCGTCGAGGTCCGCGGGGCCCTCCCGGCGGCCGTCCTTCGCCATCGTGAGTTTCATCAAAGCGCCGACATCGCCGACAAACCCCTGCGCCAGTTCCGCCCGCGTCCACGGCGGTCCGCCCCGGGCGGTTTCCGCGGCGGCATAGCGGGCGCGCACCTCCACGGCGCGCCGGGTGAGTTCGGTGAGTTGCATGCCGGTAGGCTGTCCACCCTCCCTGTGTACGTCCAGCATCACGCACACCAGCCCGACCGTTGCAGGTGCCCACTGCATTCTCGCGTCCCGCCCCGCTCCCGTCGCCACGGACGCAAGCTCAGTTCGACTTTGGGGCGCGCTTTCCTCATATCCCTTCTCCGTGAAGCCATATCTCGAGACGTTCACCGGGGAAGCATCATTCATCTGTCCGACCGTTGGCGTGGTATTTCCATGCGGCACGGACTGTGCCTGCGCCGGACCGAGATTGTCGGCCCCGCACGACGACTACGTGTGGTGCTTGAGCTCAAGCGCCGGCCGCCGGCCTGTGCGGGTACGGAGCGAATGCGGTTCCTTCCAAGCTTCGCCCAGCGGCTTTCCTGAAGCCAACCAAGGGATGGTGGACGCTTGCGGACTCGAACCGCAGACCCCCTGCGTGTGAAGCAGGTGCTCTAACCAACTGAGCTAAGCGTCCGTCCTGAATTGGAGAACGTGGACCGCCCGCGCGGGCGAATCAATCACGTTTTCACCCGACTGCAAAATCACCGCCGGCCCGCCGGATTGCTCCGGCGGGAGCTTCACGCGGGATCGGTCGCCCACTCACTCGTGGTGCGTCGTCCAGAGCACCGTCACCAGTCCGGCGAAAAACAGCGTCGGCCCGATCACCCACATCGGATGGATCGGCACATGGTAGTGCGGGACCGCCCACCACACGAGCAAGCACTTCAACGCAATCAACAACCACGCCACGCCGAGGAACCAGCGCTCGAACCGCGACCGACCCGCCAGGGGATGAATGTTCAGGTTCATGCGTCGAACCTACACCCCTCGGGAGCGGCTCGCTGCGCAGCCCTTGGCCAACGCTGCGCATGCTTTGCCCGACCCGCGCACCCGGACGACCTGCGCGCTTATTGTCCGGGTCATTATCCCCCCTGCTAACCCTCAACGTCAGCCGTTTCCCATCAAGCCCGTGTCATATGGAGCCGAGCTTTCTCAAGGACAGGTGGCCGATCGCTTCGCCGCTCGCCCACTCGCTGCGGTGCACTACTCCCCATGAAAACCTCCTCAATCACCATCTCCCGACGGATCAACGCCGGGTTCCTCATCCTGATCGTGCTCTGTGCCTCCGCGGGGATTCTCAGCATCTACCAGATGCGCAACGCCGCCACGGGCGCGCGGTTTCTCTCCGAGGCCGTGGCCCCGCAGGCGGTGGTCGCCGCCGATCTCAGCGACGCCTTGTCCGCCGCCCAGCTCGCCGCCCGCACCTTCGGCCTCACCGGCGACACCGCCCAGCTGGAAACGGCCCAGAAACACCTCGCCACGGTTGCGACCTCCCTCGAGGCCGCCCGCAAACTCAGCGTCGACCACCCGGAGCTGGTCGCCTTGAGCGACGGCGTAAAAGCCGCTGACGAAGACCTAAAAAACTATCAGACCGCCCTCGGCGCCACCAAGGACAACCTCGCCGAACTCGCCGCCATTCGCCAGCAACTCGACACGGCCGGCGCCGCTTTCATCACGGAGATCGCCGCGTATATGGACAGCGAAAACCAGTCTTTCGCCGCCGAGATCACCTCCGGCCAGGCCAAGGAGAAACTGGAGGAGCGACGCTTCAAAATCGATCTCGGCAACGATATCCTCGAATCCGGCAACGCCATCCGCATCGCCGCGTTCAAGGCCCAGGCCCTGCGCGATCCCACGCTGGTCCAAAAAGCCCTGCCCCTTTTCGCCAAGATCGACCAGGATCGCGAAGTCCTCTTGAAGGTCACCACCCAGACGGCCAGCCGCCAGCAGGATGCCAACATCAAACGGGCCGCCGATGCCTACCGCGCCGGGATCGTCGCCCTCGTCCGCAACTACACCCAAAACCAGCAGACCACCGCCGTCCGGGTGAAGGCCGCCGCCGAGCTCGACGCCGTCATCACCGACGTGCTCCAGCGTTCCATTGCCCGCACGCTCGAGTACTCCACCACGACCGCCACCGGCCTCACCTCCGCGTCCGTCAAGACCCTCATCGCCCTGGCCCTGACGATGGCCATCGGCCTCGCCGCCAGCCTGTTGATTGTGCGCAGCATCAATCGCGCGCTCACCCTCACGTCCCAGTCCCTCTCGCAGGGCTCGCTGCAGGTGGCCTCCGCTTCCGGCCAGGTCTCCGCCGCCAGCCAGTCGCTCGCCGAGGGCTCCAGCGAACAGGCCGCCTCGCTCGAGGAAATCAGTTCGTCGCTCGAGGAGCTCTCCAGCACCACCAAGAACAACGCCACCGCCGCCGGCTCCGCCAAGGCCACGGCCAACGAGCCCCGCACCTCCGCCGAGGGCGGTGCCGCCGAGATGCAGAGGATGCAGGCCGCGATGGAAGCCATCCGCCAGTCGTCCTCCGACATCGCCAAGATACTCAAGACCATCGACGAGATCGCCTTCCAGACCAACATCCTCGCCCTCAACGCCGCGGTCGAGGCCGCCCGCGCCGGCGAGGCCGGCATGGGTTTCGCCGTCGTGGCCGACGAGGTCCGCAACCTCGCCCAGCGCTGCGCCGTCGCGGCCAAGGAAACCGCCGAAAAAATCTCCGACGCCACCACCCGCAGCGAACAGGGCGTCGAACTCTCCAACCGCGTCGCCGCCAGCCTGACGCAGATCCTCGAAAAGGCCCGGCAGGTCGATTCGCTCGTCGCCGAGGTCGCCTCGGCCTCCGGCGAACAGAGCCGTGGCATCGAGCAGATCAACGGCGCCATCGGCCAGCTCGACAAGGTCACCCAGTCCAACGCCGCCAGTGCGGAGGAAACGGCCAGCGCTTCCGAGGAGCTCAATGCCCAGTCCGAGGAGCTCCGCCAGTCCGCCCTCCAGCTGGCCGCCCTCGTCGGCCTCAGCGAACAGGACTCAGGGGCTTCGACCCACGGGCACGCGGCGAAAAAAGGCCCGAAGCCCCCCGTCCGCGCCCACGCCCCGTCCCAGATCAAAACCCACGCCCAGGCTCCGACGCCCGCCGCTCCCACCGGCGCCGCCAAAGACGACCTCTCCTTCTCGTGATCCGTACCGTCTGTCAGGGGAACCCTCCTGGGTCACTCCGGGAGGTTTTCGTTTCTGGGTAAACCTACTTCTTCGTCTTCACCGGCCGTTTCCGCTCCGGCGCCACCGTGCGGCAGATCTCGCAGTCCGTACCGTCGCACCCATGCGCCGTGCAGTGCTCGCGACCGTAGAAAATGATCCGCAGGTGCAGCTGGTTCCAACGCTCCTGCGGGAAAAGCCGCTTCAGGTCCGCCTCCGTCTGCTCGACGTTGTGACCGTTGGTCAGCTTCCACCGCTGGGCGAGGCGGTGGATGTGGGTGTCCACCGGAAAGGCCGGCACGCCAAACGCCTGCGCCATCACCACGCTCGCCGTCTTGTGGCCCACTCCCGGCAGCTCCTCCAGCTCCGCAAACGTCCGCGGCACCTGTCCCCGATGTTTCTCAACGAGGATGCGCGACAGTCCCGCGATGGCCTTCGCCTTTTGCGGCGAGAGGCCGCACGGTCGGATCACCCGCTGGATCTCCGCCACCGGCACGAGCGCCATTTTCGCCGGTGTGTCCGCCAGGGCCCAGAGGTGGGGCGTGACCAAGTTGACCCGTTTGTCCGTGCACTGCGCGGAGAGCAGCACCGCCACGAGCAGCGTGTAGGCGTCCCGGTGGTCGAGCGGCACGGGCGTTTCCGGGTACAGCTCCGCCAGCCGTCGGTCGATGAACTCCGCCCGCTCCACCTTGGTCGTCATGCGCCGGAAACAGAGCCGCTTCGCTTCCGAAAACAACCCCTTAAATGCCCCTTCTCCGCGAAATCGCGGTTGCGCGACCCCCGCCACGGCCTACCGTTCACGCCTTCTCCATGTCCACCCTCCGCGACCTCCTGGCTCCCACCGACACCTTCGCCCGCCGTCACACCGGCGACGACGCCGCCGACACCGGCGCGATGCTCGCGCTCCTCGGCCATCCGTCGGTCGACGCCCTCGTGGACGCCGCCGTCCCGCCCCATATCCGCCGCGGCGCGATGACGCTCCCCGCAGCGCTCGGGGAGAGCGCCGCCCTCGCCGAACTCCGCGCCATCGCCAGCGAAAACAAGGTCTTCCGCACCGTCATCGGCCTCGGCTATTCCGACACGTTCACCCCCGGCGTGATCCAGCGCACCATCCTCGAAAACCCCGGCTGGTACACCGCCTACACGCCCTACCAGGCCGAGATTTCCCAAGGCCGCCTCGAGGCCATCCTGAATTTCCAGACCCTCATCACCGACCTCACCGGCCTGGAAATCGCCAACGGCTCCATGCTCGACGAGGGCACCGCCGCCGCCGAGGCGATGATGATGTGCCACCGCCTCAAGGAAGGCGCCGCCGAGACCCACAACGTCTTCTTCGTCTCCGCCGCCTGCCATCCGCAGACGATCGACATCGTCCGCACGCGCGCCAAGCCGCTCGGCATCGACGTCGTCGTGGGCGACCACCGCACCTTCGCTCCCACCGCCACCTGCTTCGGCGTGCTCGTGCAGTACCCCGACACCACGGGCTCGATCCACGACTTCGAAAAATTCTTCGCCGCCGCCCACGCCGCCGGGGCCTTCACCATCGTCGCCGCCGATCTCCTCGCGCTCACGCTGCTCCGCGCCCCGGGCGAGTTCGGCGCCGATGTCGCCGTCGGCTCCGCCCAGCGCTTCGGCGTGCCCCTCGGCTTCGGCGGCCCGCACGCCGGTTTCCTCGCCACCAAGGACGCCTTCAAACGCCAGATGCCCGGCCGCCTCGTCGGCGTCTCCAAGGACACCGCGGGCGATCCCGCGCTGCGCCTCGCCCTCGGCACCCGCGAGCAGCACATCCGCCGCGACAAGGCCACGTCCAACATCTGCACCGCCCAGGTTCTTCTCGCGGTGATGGCGTCGATGTACGCCGTTTATCACGGCCCCGATGGGCTGAAGAAAATCGCCCGGCGCGTGAAGCTCCTCACCGCCCTCCTCGCCGAGGGCCTCGTGAAGCTCGGGGCCAGGGTTAACGCCGAGCCCGTCTTCGACACGCTCACCGTCTCGAACGTCGGCGCCGAGCGCGTCCACGCCGCCGCCGCCGCGAAGAAATTCAACCTCCGCCGCCTCGATGCCTACACGGTCGGCATCTCGCTCGACGAGACCATCACCGTCGAAGACGTGCAGACGATCCTCGGTTTCTTCAGCGAGTCCGCCACGGTCGCGACCGCCGAGCTCCGCCCCGCACTCGGGGAGTTTCCCGCGCCCTTCGCCCGCACCTCCGCCTTTCTCACGCACCCTACCTTCCACCGCTACCACACCGAGCATGAGATGCTCCGCTACATCAAGCGGCTCGAGGCCAAAGATCTCTCGCTCTGCCACTCGATGATTTCCCTCGGGTCGTGCACGATGAAGCTCAACGCGACCGCGGAGATGTTCCCCGTGTCGTGGCCCGAGTTCGGCAAGCTCCATCCGTTCGCCCCGTCCGAGCAGACGCGCGGCTACGCCCGGCTCTTCAAGGACCTTGAGACCTGGCTCAGCGAGATCACCGGTTTCGCCGCCGTCTCGCTTCAGCCCAACGCCGGCTCGCAGGGCGAATACGCCGGCCTCCTCGTCATCCGCGCCTACCACGAGTCGCGCGGCGAGGGCCACCGCAACATCTGCCTCATCCCCACGAGCGCGCACGGCACCAATCCCGCCAGCGCCGCGATGTGCGGCTTCAAGGTCGTTCCCGTCGCCTGCGACCCCAATGGCAACATCGACGTCGCCGATCTCACCGCCAAGGCCGCCGCGCACGCGCACGACCTCGCCGCGCTGATGGTCACCTACCCGTCCACGCACGGCGTCTTCGAGTCCTCCATCAAGGATATCTGCGCCACCATCCACGCCCACGGTGGACAGGTCTACATGGACGGCGCCAACATGAACGCGCAGGTCGGCCTCACCTCGCCCGGCCACATCGGCGCCGACGTCTGCCACCTCAATCTTCACAAGACCTTCTGCATCCCCCACGGCGGCGGCGGCCCCGGCATGGGCCCCATCGGCGTCGCCGCGCACCTCGCGCCCTTCCTCCCCTCGCACCCGGTTGCGCCCGTCGCCTTCGGCGCCGCTTCCTCCACGTCGGCCTCGCAGCACATCGGCGCCGTCAGTGCCGCCCCGTACGGCAGCGCGAGCATCCTCGTCATTTCGTGGATGTATATCCGCATGATGGGACCCGACGGCCTGACCGAGGCCACCAAGCACGCCATCCTCAAGGCCAACTACGTCGCCAAGCGCCTCGATCAGTTCTTCCCCGTCCTCTACCGCGGCAACGCCGGCCTGATCGCCCACGAATGCATCGTCGATTTCCGCGCGTGGAAGAAACACGGCATCGAGGTCGAGGACGCCGCGAAGCGCCTCATGGACTACGGCTATCACGCCCCCACGATGTCCTTCCCCGTCCCCGGCACGCTCATGATCGAGCCCACCGAGAGCGAGGCGAAGAGCGAACTCGACCGCTTCTGCGACGCAATGATCTCCATCCACGGCGAGATGCAGGCCGTGGTGAACGGCGAGTCCGACAAGGCCAACAACCCGCTCAAGCACGCGCCCCACACCGCGAAGGCCGTTTGCTCTGACGCGTGGAACCGTCCGTACAGCCGCGACACCGCCGCCTTCCCCGACCGCTTCACGCGGGCCAGCAAATTCTGGCCCAGCGTCGGCCGCGTCGACAACGTCTACGGCGACCGCAACCTCGTCTGCTCCTGCATCGGCATGGAGGCGTACGCGGAGGCGAAGGGGTAGGAGGCGTTTAAAGGGCGGTCTCTCCCAACCACTCGCTGGCGCTCGTAGCTACGTGAACCCACCATCGCCAGAGCGCCGTCCCAGTAGCTACGAGCGCCAGCGAGTGGATCGACCGACCACGGAAAAACGCCATCTCCCCCGCCTCGGTCCCGAATACTACCGAGGTCTAGCTTTCGTCCACTGGACACTCACGACCGAGCGTCGCGCCACCGGCTGGCTCACACCCGCGTTTCACACCGTGTGGCAATTCACCCTCCTCCACGCCTGCGCCCGCTACGATCTCGCCTGTCCTGCCTACGTGCTCATGCCTGACCACATTCACCTGCTCTGGCTCGGTCTCAACGAGCGCGACTCCGATCAACGCCTGGCGAACCAATTTCTCCGCAAACACCTCCGATCGCACCTCGCTCCCGCCGAATGGCAGAATCAGGCGCATGACCACGTCCTCGACGAAACCGAGCGCAAGCACGGTTCGTTTCAGATGATCGCGCACTACATCTTCGAGAATCCCCTTCGCGCCGGTCTCGTGGCCCGGTGGCAGGAGTACGCCCACGTCGGCTGCTGTATCGCCGGTTACCCCGAGTTGGACGTCAGGGCCGCCGACTACTGGGAACGCTTCTGGCGATGCTACGCCTA
>JAPLTR010000366.1 GCA_026398065.1 Verrucomicrobiota bacterium
CTGTGCCAGTTGGGGCGCAGGGCGGCGAGGAGGCGGAGGAAGATTTTTTGCTGGCTGCCGGTGAGACTCATGGATGCGAGGGCCTTTATTCGCGGGCCGGGCGCCCGGCGCAAGGGGCATCGGGGGGCGTCTTCGGGCGGGCTTTCGTGCACGACTCCCCACGCATCACCCGACCTCCCGAGAATTGCGGAAAGGAAACCCCTGAACTCCGGCTCATTTTTCGCGTTCACGTCCCATTTCGCGCTTCGCGGCAGCGCTTGCGCGAATTTCCTGAAAATGGGGCGGCCCTGTCTGTTCGGGGCGGGCCCGTTCGTTGAAGCATTGAAGCCAGCTCAATCCCACTCATCCTCACATTCCCCCAAGAAAAGGAAAACCAAGCCATGTCCACCACCCATACGATCCGTCTCCACCGCGTTCTGCGTTCCACCCCGGAAAAAGTCTATCGCGCCTTCCTCGACGCCGACGCCATGTGCCGGTGGCTCCCGCCGTACGGGTTTCTCGGCAAGATCGAGCACCTCGAGCCCAGGGTCGGCGGCACCTTCCGGATGTCGTTCCGGAATTTCGGCACGGGGCACAGCCACTCCTTCGGCGGGACCTACCTCGAACTCGTGCCCCACGAGCGCCTCCGCTACACCGACAAGTTCGACGACCCGAACCTGCCCGGCGAGATGGCCGTGACGGTTGTCCTGAAAAAAGTGCTCTGTGGCACCGAGGTGGCGATCACGCAGGAAGGCATCCCCGCCATGATCCCCGCCGAGATGTGCTACCTCGGCTGGCAGGAATCCCTCGCCCAGCTCGCGACCCTCGTCGATCCGGAGATCCCGAACGGCTGAAGTTGATCGAGGAGAAGAGTGAGTCACGGAGGACACGGAGCCGAGCCACCGAGCTCACGGAGCAGAGTATGTTTGGGCTCCGTGTCCTCTGTGTCGGAACCTCGGTGTTCTCAGTGATCTTCCAACCCTCTCTTATATTATGACCAAACTTCGCTGCGGGATCACGGTCTCGCTCGACGGCTATGTCGCCGGGCCGAACCAAAGCGCGGACAATCCCATCGGCGAAGGCGGGCTCCGCCTCCACGAGTGGGTGTTTCCGACCAAGACGTTTCTCGCGATGCACAGCGACGCGGGCGGCGGCGAGACGGGCGTCAACGACGACGTGTTGCGCGAGACCTTCGCGGGCCTTGGCGCGACGATCATGGGCCGCAACATGTTTGGCCCGGTGCGCGGCCCGTGGGGCCCGGACCCGTGGAAAGGCTGGTGGGGCGACAACCCGCCGTACCACCACCCGGTGTTTGTGCTCACCCATCAACCGCGCGAGCCGTTGGTGATGCAGGGCGGCACGACGTTTCACTTCGTCACCGACGGCATCGAGTCCGCGCTCGCGCAGGCGAGAACGGCCGCGGGCGGCCGGGATGTGATGGTCGCCGGCGGCGCCAGCGCGATCCAGCAATACCTGCGCGCCGGGCTGATCGACGAACTGGAGCTGCATGTGGTCCCGCTCCTCCTCGGCGCCGGCGAACGGCTGCTGGACGGGGTGGACGCGAGCCACGTGAAACTGGAGTTGATCCGCACGCTCGACGGACCGGGCGTCACGCATATCAAGTATCGCGTGACGAAGGCAACGGGGCGGTGAGGCGCGGACCTTCGCGATGGCGAGTCAGGTTTGCTGATAAGTCGTCGCGGTCACACGACAGGACGGGCACAGCAGCGCATAGTGCACGCCTTCGTGGCCCTTGAAGTGCGCGTTGTCGAGTTGCCCGATAAACGTCATGGTGTCGCCACAGTCAGGACATTTCGGATACGCCGAATCCTGCACCCAGCCGGGATGGCCGCCAATTTGCGAGGAGTTTTCGATTGAAATGTCTTCAACCGACTGCGTGCACGGGCTTTTCATGAGACGACAGGCATGCTGCCTCCAAGG
>JAPLTR010000416.1 GCA_026398065.1 Verrucomicrobiota bacterium
ACCGCCCAGGTCGCCGGCGCCGACGGCACCGCCACCGGCGTCGCCCGCGTGGAAATCTACGAACTGCCCTGAGCCGCCTGTCGTTGAGCGCACGCCTGGCGCTTTGCCATGCGCCCGCCCCCTCCGCTTCGCCGTGCGGGCCCGCCATCGACGGCGTTGATGGCGTGCCCGCGTGCTCGACGCCCCCCGGCCGGCGCGGGGAGGGCCTCGACTCCGCCCGATCCGGAGACCTCGTGGTGTTCTCGGCCGAGGACGCGTGGTTCACGCACTGTTAGCGGGTCGACGAGAAAAAGGCCCCCGATTTTGCCCTTTGCGCCGATATCCACCGCAGATACGGCCGCGACCCCGTCGAGCGCTTCGTCGATCCCTGGATCGCGCTCCCGAAATTAAAGATTGCCCATAAACTTCTGCGCAAGGCCCTCGGCTTTCGGGTGCTGATGGAGGTGATCTCGCTCGATCCGTCCCCTGTGAAGGGGCAGCCTGGTACGCTCCCGGGAGATTCCGCCGAGTGTCGGTCGTCATCAGCACAGGTCGCGTGCCCGCGGACGGGCCCATCGAGGCGACCGCGGTGCCTGAATATCCGATCGAAGCCTGTTTAAGGTAAGGTCAGCGAGAATACCTCGGGCGAGGCCTCGATCATTGGGAAACTGGGTTTATACTAAGTACTTATACGCACCTTCGTATGTGCAATTCGGATGCTCTATATGACGCAAGTTGTGGGCGAATTTTTTATATTTCGCCTGCATCGCCGCGCATCCGACGATTTGCTAGGGCTCCCCCCGTCGCTTTATTTTCCATGCGCTTCACTTCCGCCGCCGCTGTTTCAAATAACTTCCTGCGCTTTTCCCTCTGCGCCTTGCTCGGCCGGATGCTCGCAGTGGGGCTTCTTTTGGGCTCGGCCCTTGCCGTCGTCCCCGCGGCGGTCGCAGCCCCGGGCCAGCAACTGGTCGCGGTCGGTGCCGGCGGCACGCTGCTGACCAGCCCGACCGGTCAGGCCTGGACGAGCCGAACGTCCGGCACCACCCTGCGACTGCGCGCCGCTAGCGCCAGCAGCGATCTGATTGTCGTCGTGGGCGAGGCTGGCACGGTCCTGACGAGTCCCGACGGCGTTGTCTGGACCGCGCGCAACTCGACCACAACCGAGACCCTGCGCGGTGTGGCCGCCGGCTCGGGCCGCTTTGTGGCGGTGGGCGGTGCGTCGTCCTCGCTGGTGCTCACCAGCACGGATGGACTCTCCTGGGGCGCGGCGACGGTTCCGCCCGGCGGGACGCTGCGCGCCGTGGCGTGGAACGGCAGCCAGTTTGCCGCAGTGGGCAAGAGCGGGACGATTCTCACCAGTCCCGATGGGCTCACCTGGACGTCGCGCACCTCCGGCACGAGTGAACGCCTCGACGGCGTGCTCCGTCTGGGCACACAGTTTGTCGCCTTTGGCGAAACCGGACGAGTGCTGACGAGCAGCGATGGCGTGACCTGGAGTTCGAGCTTCAGCAGTCCGCCGGCCTGGATCGAAGGACTCGCCCTGACGGACACGCGGTTTGTCGCCGTCGGTGCCTTGGGCCGCCTCTACACCAGTCCTGACGGCGGTTTTTGGACCGCGGTCGCCGGCGGCACCGAAGCCACGATTCATGGTGTGGCGTGGACCAGCACGTCCTTCACGCCGTCGGGGAGTCCCGTCACGCTGTTGAACAACCTGCAGCAGGTCCCGGTGGTGACCTCTGCGCCGGTGGCGGCGCTCGCCGGACTCGGTGGGAGCGCCACCTTCCGTGTCGTAGCCTCGGGCGCCGGTACGCTGACCTACCAGTGGCGGCGCGGTGGCGCGCCGATTTCCGACGGGGCAAGATATTCCGGCACGAACACGGCGACCCTGAGCGTCGCCAACCTCGCGGCGGGTGACGCCGGTTCCTACACCGTGCAAATCACCGGCAGTGCGGGCACCGCGCTGGCCGACGCCACGCTCGTCCTCCGTGGTCAGGGGAGCGCAGGACAGCAATTCGTCGCCGTGGGCGAAGGCGGCGCCATCTACACGAGCTCCGATGCCGTCACCTGGACGGAGCGTGCTTCCGGCACCACCAAACGCCTGCGCGCCGCGACGGCGACCGCCGATCTGTTCGTGGTCGCGGGCGAAACGGGCACGATTCTCACCAGCGCCGACGGCGCCTCCTGGACCCTGCGCAACTCCGGCACGACCCAGACCCTCCGCGGAGTGACGGCGGGGCCGGCCAAGTTCGTGGCGGTGGGTGGCGCGACGAATTCGCTTATCCTCACCAGCCCGGACGGCATTTCCTGGAGCGCCGCCACCGCGCCCACGCTCGGGACCTTGCGCAGCGTGACCTGGGGCAACGGACTTTTCGTCGCGGTCGGCCAGGGCGGCGCGATCCTCACCAGCCCGGATGGCGTGACCTGGACCAGCCGGGCGGCGGGCACCTTCGAGCGACTGGATGGAGTCCTGTGGACGGGCAGCCAGTTTGTGATCATCGGGCAGACCGGCAATGTGCTTACGAGCCCGGATGCCGTGTCGTGGAGCCCCACGAGCAGCTTTCCTCCCGCATGGCTGGAAGGCATGACGTGGAGCACCAACCAGCTTGTCGTCGTCGGCAGCGGCGGCCGGATCGCCACCAGTGCGGATGGCGCCGCCTGGACCACGCGGTACACCGGATCTTCCCGGACCGTACACGGCGTCACCTGGAGCTCCGGCGCGGCGAATCTCAGTGGCTCGCCCACGAACTTCCTCGGTGCGCTCCGGCTGGCCCCAGATATCAGCAGCCAACCGGCGGCGACCTACGCCGGCACCGGCGGCGCCGCGACTTTCCGCGTCAATGCCTCGGGCAGCGGATCGCTGACCTATCAATGGCGTTTAAATGGCAATCCGATCGCCGACGGTGCCAAATACTCCGGAACGGGGTCGCCGACGCTCATTCTGAACAATGCGCAGGCCGGAGATGTCGGCAGTTATTCGGTGGTGGTGAGCGGCGGCGCCAGCGGAGCCTACAGCACCTCGGCTTCGCTGACGCTCAAGGGTCAGGGCACGCTCGGGCAGCAATTCGTCGCAGTGGGACAGGGCGGCACGATCCTGACCAGCCCCGATGCGGCCAACTGGACGAGCCGGACCTCCGGCACCACGAAGCGCTTGCGCGGCGCCGTCGCCACCGCGACGCAGTTTGTCGTGGTCGGTGAGACCGGCACGGTGCTCACCAGCACGGACGGAGCAACTTGGGTGGGCCGGGCGTCGGGTACGTTGGAAACGCTCCGTGGGGTGACGGCGTCACCCAATCTCGTCGTCGCGGTGGGTGGGGCGGGCGCCGCCCTGATCCTGAACAGCGCGAATGGCAACGCGTGGACGCAGGCGACCGTCCCGAGCGCCGGCGCGTTGCGCGGTGTCGCCACCGGCAACGGGCTGTTTGTGGCGGCTGGTGCCAACGGCACGATTCTCACCAGTTCCGATGGCTTGGCGTGGAGTCTCCGGTCGTCCGGCACGACGGACCGGCTGGACGGCGTGGTCTGGACCGGCACCCAGTTTAGCATCGTGACGGAAACGGGTCGTTTGCTCACCAGCACCGACGGTGTGTCGTGGGCGTTTACGTCTGCCAATTCGATGCCCTCCTGGCTCGAAGGGCTGACGTGGAGCACGGCCCGTTACGTCGTGGTGGGGGCCGGCGGCCAGATCGCGACCAGTCCCGATGGCGGATTCTGGACCGGTATTTCAACGGGCACCACGGCGACGTTGCATGGGGTCGCGTGGAGTGGCGGGGCCTTCCTGCCCAGCACCAATCCGCTCAATCTTCTGGCCAACCTGAACCAGATCCCGGCGATCGGTTCGCAGCCCGGCGGGGCCGTCGCCGGGGTTGGTACGGGCACGTCGGTGTCGCTCCAGGTGGGCGCGTCCGGCTCTGGCGCACTTTCTTATCAGTGGCGGTTCAATGGCGTGCCCTTGACCAACGACGCCACTCATCAGGGCGTGGCGACCGCGGTCCTTACCCTCTCGAATCTGCAGCCCGGCGACGCCGGCCTCTACTCGGTGGTCGTGACGAATTCCTTCGGCTCGCGCATCAGCAGCAATGCCACGGTGGAACTGCGCGGCAACGGCTCGACCCGCCAGCAGTTCCTCGCCGTTGGCGAGAACGGCACGATCCTCTCGAGTGCCGACGGCCTCGCCTGGACCGCTCGCAGCTCGGGCACCACCAAACGCCTCCGCGCCGCGACTGCGAGTGCCAGCCAGTTTGTCGTCGTTGGCGAGACCGGCACGGTCCTCGTGAGCGCGGATGGCTCATCCTGGACCGCCCGCGACGCCCTCACGACGGAGACGCTGCGCGGTGTGGCGCGTGGACCGAATCTGTTTGTGGCCGTGGGTGGCGCGAGCGCGTCCCTCGTGCGCACCAGCCCGGACGCCGTCACCTGGTCGGCGGCGACGGTGCCGGCGCTCGGGACCCTCCGAGGCGTCGTCTGGGGCAACGGCCTCTTTGTCGCGACCGGCAAGAGCGGCACGCTCCTCACCAGCCCCGACGGCATCGTCTGGACGAGCCGCAGCGCCGGCACGACCGAGCGCCTGGATGGTGTGGTGTGGACGGGCAGCCAGTTTGTGGTGATCAGTGAAACCGGGCGCCTGCTCACCAGCTCCGACGGCGTCTCTTGGTCGTCAACGACCGCCAGCCTGCCTTCGTGGCTGGAAGCCTTCACATGGAGCAATTCACGCTACATCGTCACGGGTGCCGGCGGTCGGATCGCGTTGAGTGCCGACGGCGGCAGTTGGACCTCCGTGCCCAGCGGCACCGCGGCCACCTTGCACGGTGTGACGTGGAGCGGCGGCACCTTCAACCCGGCGGGCAACCCGGCGACGCTGCTGGCGAATCTGCAGGGATTGCCGGTGATCACGGCCCAGCCCGCGCCGGTGCTGGTGGCCGACGGCGGTTCGGCCAGCCTCACCGTGGCGGCGAGTGGCAGCGGCCTGACGTATCAGTGGTTGAAGGACGGTCTGCCGGTCGCCGGCGCGACCAACGCCACCTTGACGATCGGGACCGCGCACGGCCGCGACGGCGGCGTCTATAGCGTCCGCGTCAACGGTGCTGCGGGCTCGGCGGTGAGTTCGGGCACTTCCCTCACCGTGGCTCCGACCTACACCTTTTCGACCATTGCCGGCAGCGCCGGCAGTCAGGGCAACGTCGATGGCGTTGGCAGCGTGGCGCGGTTCTCCTATCCCAATGCCCTGGTCTCCAATAATTCCGGTGCGCTCTATGTTGCCGATATTTTCAACTCATCGCTTCGTAAGGTCACTTCGCCCGCCGGCGTGGTGGCAACTCTGGCTGCCGGATTGACCCAGCCGCGCGGCGCGGGCATCGATGGTGCGGGGAATGTCTACGTGCTCGACGGCTTGGGGGACCTCACTCAGCTGAAGAAAATTTCCCCCCTCGGCGTGGTCTCGGTCGTGGCCGGCGGGGTCGGGCCCACCAGCGATCCCGACGGCACCGGTACGGCCGCCCAGTTCAATGCCGCGTTTGGCGTCACGTCGACCGTGGACGGTACCCTCTTCGTCGCCGACACCTACAATCATACGATTCGCAAGGTGACGCCCGGTGGCGTGGTGACCACGATTGCCGGAATGCGGGGCAATCCGGGTGGCGCGGACGGCATCGGGTCCGGCGCGCGGTTCAATCAACCTGACGGTATCGCGGTTGATTCCACCGGGGTTCTTTACGTCGCAGACTGGCTCAATTCCACGATTCGAAAAATCAGCCCGGATGGTGCGGTGAGCACCCTGGCCGGCCTCGCCGGCGTGGTCGGTTCGGCGGACGGCGTCGGCTCCGGCGCCCGCTTCGCCCAGCCTGCCGGTATCACGGTTGATTCCGCCGGCCGCATCTTTGTCGTCGATGGAGCCAACCATACGATTCGTCTGCTCACCGCCACGGGCGGGGTGGTGACCATCGGCGGCCTGGCCAGCTTTGGGGGCAGCGCCGATGGCGTGGGCTCGGCCGCGCGTTTCTTCCAGCCCAACGGCGTGGCTGTTGACAGCTCCGGTGACTTGTTCGTCGCGGACAGTTCCAACCAGACGATCCGCCGCGGCGTGCCGTCATTCCGTTTCACCGCAATCACGACTCAGCCGCAGGATCAGTCCGTCCTCCCCGGTCTGCCCGCGACCTTCTCGGTGAGTGCCACGGGCACGGGCACCCTGGCGTACCAATGGTTGAAAAACAACGCCGCGATCACGGGCGCGACCAACGCCACTTATTCGATTCCCGTGGTCCAGGCCGCGGATCAGGCCGGATATTCCGTGTTCGTCAGCGGTGATGGCGGCTCGCTCTCCAGTGCCGTCGCCAGCCTCACGGTCGGCTCGGTCGCTCCCAGTTTCAACACGCACCCCCAGGCGCAAAACGCCCTCGCCGGCCAGACCATCTCATTCTCCGTCACGGTGGCCGGTGACCCGACTCCCGCCCTGCAGTGGCGGAAAAACGGCGCTCCGATCGGTGGCGCCACCGGCGCGGTCTATACGCTCTTCGGGGTCACTTCGGCGAGCGCAGGATCCTACGATGTGGTCGCGACGAATTCGGCCGGTATCGCCACTTCGACCGCCGCCACCCTCACGGTCACGACGCCGGTGACTCCGCCGCCCGTGGTCGTTCCGCCGCCGGTGACCCCGAGCGTTACGGTGGCGATCAGTGGGTTGGAACAGACCTACGACGGCACGCCGAAGTCCGTGACGGTCACGCCTTCCTCGCCCGTCACGACCACCGTGGTCTACTCCACGCCCGGCGGCAACGCGCCCGCCAACGCCGGCAGCTACCAGGTGACGGTCTCCTTCTTCAACGGGGTGGCCAACACCTCCAGCGCCGCGACCCTGGTCATCGCGAAGGCGCCGCAGACGGTCGCCTTCTCGCTCACCGGCTCCGACTTCAGCGTCGGCTCCACGCTCGGCCTGGTCGCCACCGCGAGCAGCGGCCTCCCGGTCACGTTCTCCGTCGTTTCCGGCAGCGCCGCGCTCTCCGGTTCGACGGCCAGCATCACCGGCCCCGGCCCCGTTTCGATCCGTGCCTCCCAAGCGGGCAACGACAACTACCTCCCCGCCAGCGCCGACCGGGGCTTCACCGGTGTCGAGACCAGAACCCCGCAGACGATCGCTTTTGCCGCTCTCCCCAATCGCAAGGTAAATGACGGAGCCCTGTCGCTGTCGGCCACCGCCAGCTCCGGCCTCCCGGTCTCGTTCTCCGTGAGCGGCCCCGCTGCCCTCAGTGGTGGCACTACGCTGACGCTCACCGGCATCGCCGGTGTCGTGACCGTGAAAGCCTCGCAGGCCGGCAACGCCACGTTCGCCGCCGCCCCGGACGTCACCCGCTCCTTCGTCGTCGTCGATCCCGCGCCGAGCATCTTCTTCGGCGACCTGGTGGACGACCCGGGCGTATCCGGCGGTGAGCCCGGCCGCGGGGAACTGCAGCAGTCCACCGGCCCCCGGCTCGACGCCAAATCCGGCGACATCGCCGCCGTCCTGTTTGCCGACACGCGTCGCGGCACCGTGCTGATCGTTGCGCCGACGCTCGGCCTGAACGTCTCGCTCGACTTCGCGCTGACCGATGCCGGCATCTACAGCGTTGCGTTCACCAGCGGCGGTCAGCCGTTCACCCTCACCGGCGCCCTCAACGGCACGACGCTCACCGGGCGTATCCCCGCTCTCCGGGTCAGCTTCAGCACCCAGGTGCAGACCCGCACGGGGACCACGGGCGCCATCGCCGGCTTCTACCAGTCGAGCACGCTCGACACCGCGACCGGCGGCACCACGTCCATCATCGGTCCCAACGGCCAGCTCCTCATCGTGGCGACGACGGGCACGGTTTCGACCGGTGCGCTCGGCACGGTGGCCGCCAACGGCGCCTTCAGCGTGAGCGCGCCCGGGGCGACCATCAGCGGGGCGGTCGATGTGTCCACGACCACCGTCACCGGCACCATCGCCGTCCCCAATCAGGCGCCGGTCAGCTTCTCCGGCATCTCGGCGATCACGACCCGCACCGACCGCCTGATCAACCTCTCCTCGCGCGTCCTCGTCGGGCCGGCGGTCAACCGCACCTTCATCACCGGCTTCGTCCTCGGCGGCGGCGCCTCGAAGCGCGTTCTCCTCCGCGCCGTCGGCCCCGCGCTCTCCGGCTTCGGGGTCCAGGGCGCGCTGTCCAACCCGCGTCTCCAGCTCTTCGACGCCGCCGGCAAGCTCCTCCTTGAGAACGACGACTGGTCCGGCTCCGACACCGCGGCGACCGCCGCGCAGGTCGGCGCCTTCTCCCTGGTCGCCGGTTCGAAGGACGCCGCGCTCTTCACCACTCTCGCGCCCGGCGCGTACACCATGCAGATTATCGGTGGCGCCGACACCGGCGTCGCCATCGCGGAGATCTACGACGCCAGCGCCAGCCCGAACGGCGAGCCGCAGCGCCTCGTGAACATCTCGACCCGCGGCGAGGCCGGCACGGGTGAAAACGTCCTCATCGGGGGCTTCATCGTCACGGGCAACGCCCCGAAGAAGGTCCTCGTCCGCGGCATCGGCCCCG